>CAYNDU010000500.1:0-4745 GCA_964395615.1 uncultured Pirellulaceae bacterium
GAAAGATCGTCCCTCGCGGGACTCCCGATAAATCACGTGGATCCCAAACCCAGCTGGTCCTAAGGGGTCTGGACCGAGTCCTATTTGCTCCCGACCGACGAGCTGGGGGATGACTCCGGCGGGACTTCAGGCGACCGCCGGGCGTTCGTACGCGGGACCACCAAGGGGCCCGGAGAACTCTCTTCCACAATCTGGCGCAGTTCGTCGGCGCCAATCGACTCGACCTCAATCAACCGACCGGTCAGTGCCTCCAGGGCCGCTCGGCGCACGTCCAATATATGCCGCACGCCTTCCACGCCTTCCTCGAGGATCCGCGTCACCTCCTGGTCAACTTCTCTCGCTGTTTGCTCGCTGTAGTCGCGTCGCGAGTCATCGACGGGCATGCCGACCAGGAATGCGGACCTTTGGCTGCTGCGAAGGTTGATTCTTCCCAGCCGGCTCATTCCATACTCCATGACCATCGCCCGAGCGATGCTGGTCGCCCGTTCCAAATCATTCTGAGCGCCCGTCGAAATATCACCATAGATAAGTTCCTCGGCAATCGTTCCGGCAAGGAGTACTTGAATGCGGCTTTCCAGTTCCGACTGGGTCAGCAGGAACCGATCTCCCTCGGGACGTTGCAGGGTATAGCCAAGCGCGGCCAGTCCGCGTGGAATGATCGACACCTTGTGGACGGCATCGGTATTGGGAAGACTGAATGCGACGATGGCATGACCGCTCTCGTGGTAGGCAACGCGGCGTTTCTCGTCCTTGTTCATCACCCGCTGTTTCTTTTCCAGGCCGGCGGTAACCCGTTCGACTCCCTCGTTGAATTCATCCATCCCGACCGAAGATTTCTCTCGGCGCGCGGCCAGCAGGGCCGCTTCATTGACAAGATTGGCCAGATCGGCCCCGGCGAAACCGGAGCTTATGGAAGCCACCTCTGAAAGACTGACGGCCGAATCGAGCTTCACTTGCTTGACATGAACCTTCAGAATCTCCTCACGACCACGGATATCGGGGCGGTCGACCAGCACTTGCCGGTCAAAGCGACCCGGGCGCAATAGCGCCTGGTCCAGCGTTTCCGGACGATTCGTCGCCGCCATCACAATGACGCCCGAGTTCGAATCGAATCCATCCATTTCCACCAGCAGGGCGTTGAGTGTTTGTTCCCTTTCGTCATGACCGCCGACAATGCTCGTTCCACGCGTCTTCCCGAGCGCATCCAATTCGTCGATAAAGATGATACAAGGCGCTTTGGCTTCGGCCTGTTGAAACATGTCGCGGACGCGAGCGGCACCCACACCGACGAACATCTCCACAAAGTCGCTGCCGGAAAGACTGAAGAAAGGGACGTCCGCTTCACCGGCAATTGCCTTGGCCAACAGCGTTTTTCCCGTTCCGGGCGGTCCGACCAGCAACACGCCTTTGGGGATTCGCCCGCCAAGACGCTGATATTTCTCGGGCGAACGCAAGAAGTCGACGACCTCTCGGACTTCTTCCACAGCCTCGTCGATGCCGGCGACGTCGTCAAACGTCACTCCGATGTCCTCCGTGGCATAGAGCTTGCCCCGGCTACGTCCGAACTGCATCGGCGAGCCGGCCCCACCCAATCGTCGCATCATGATCACAAGAATCACGACCAGGACGCCGGTAAAAATGGCGATCGGAAGATAGGCCTGCCAGACGCCTGGCTCAGGATCGTTGGTCCAATCGAGCGAACTGGCTTGCAACCTGGCAATCAACTCGGCTTCCAGCACATCCGAATCGCTCTTATAAGTCTTGAACGCTACCTCCAGCGCCGGGTTGGTTCGCGGAAAAGGGGGATCCACGTACTCGATATCGACCGTTCCACGCACGACGCGATCTCCCACTTTGATTTCGCGAAGATTGCGCAAACGGAGCCGTTGAATGGACGATTCCTGGGTCCGCTCGATCTCAATCCAACCCGGGCTGTCAGGCCCCTGTTGATTGGCCTCCACCAACTGCACGAAATGCTGGTAGCTGATCACCAGGGCCTGGGTCCTGAAAAAGAGCATGAGCAGCAGAGTGAGCCCGATCGTGGCGACGATCAGGTAGACCATCATGTTCTGGCCGTTCGGCTTGCCGTCAGGCGTCGGGCGTCCGTCCTTTTTTTCCTGGCTCATAACCGACCGAACTCCTTGGGCGGGCAGTGATCGTAGGGGAAACCGCCTAAGATAGGTGGTGATGGGGTATTATACAATCCAATCGGTGGGAGCAATGACGGCCGTTCGACCAGAACCACCCCGGATGGACGTTTTCGCGCCCGAACACGGTGACGAACGCCGAGAAGGGTTGTCCCCGGCGATCCGCAAGTCTAGAATGCCAACCAAGTTAAGTACCTGTATCGATGGGACCCCTGAGGGTAACTGGGCGACGGTCACAATCTGACCAGGTGGCCATTCTGGCAAGATGGCATTGTCTGACGGACGGGCGCCCCACAAGACGTCGACTCGTGGCAACACGACGCCCGAGGAACGGCGACGAACCGGATAACGAGCATAGACGTCATATATGGATCAGTCGCCCCGCAACGTTGCCATTCTCGGCGCAACCGGCAGTATTGGCCGGAGCACCGTCGACGTCGTGTTGGCCAGCCGGGGCCGTATGAAAGTCACGGGCCTGACGGCCCACCGTCGGCTGGACGTGTTGTCGGACTTGGCGAACCGTTGCAAGCCCGACTGGGTCGTCGCGACAGACGCGGAGGCAGCTGCCGCATTCGACTGGGACCGGATCGGGACCGATATTGACCGGCATTGCGGCCGCGAGGCAATCGCAAATCTGGTGGCGGCGCCCGAGGTTGACGTGGTCGTCTCGGCGATCGTCGGGAGTGCGGGCCTGGTTGGCACGTGGGCGGCCGTAGAGGCCGGAAAACGGGTCGCTTTGGCCAATAAGGAGTCGCTCGTGGTGGCCGGTCCTCTCATGATGGAGTTGACGCGGAAGTCGGGCGCGACGATAGTGCCGGTCGACAGCGAACATAGTGCCGTCTTTCAGTGCTTGCAGTCGGGACGCCGCGAAGAGTTGGAGCGTGTAATCTTGACGGCCAGCGGGGGACCGTTTCGTACGTTCTCGACCGAACAGATGCGTCAGGTAACCGTTGAACAGGCCCTGGCGCACCCAACCTGGGACATGGGACCGAAAATAACGGTCGATTCGGCCACCATGATGAATAAGGCGTTTGAAATTGTCGAAGCACGTTGGCTGTTCGACTTGCGGCCGGACCAGATTAATGTCGTCATCCACCCGCAATCGATCGTGCACTCGATCGTGGAGTTTTGTGATGGATCCTCGATCGCTCAGCTGAGCCCACCCGATATGAAGCTACCCATTCAATATGCACTGACCTGGCCAGACCGATGGGCCTCTCCGGCGCAGAATCTGAACTGGAACGAACCGGTTGGCCTCGATTTCCTACCCGCCGATCCGGATCAATTTCCGGCCCTTGCACTGGGCCTGGAGGTAGCCCGACAGGGGGGAACAACAGGCGCCGTACTCAACGGGGCCAATGAGGAAGCCGTATCGAGATTTCTCAACGGCCGGCTCCGTTTTACGGAAATTGTACCGGCGTGCGGCTCGGTACTGGCCCACCATTGTTTTGACGCGTCCCCGACGTTCGATGAATTGTTGGCCCAGGATCGATGGGCCCGTGAGGAGGTTTCGCGGTGGAAATGTTCGTAGTCCTGGCCGTTTCATTTAGCGGTTCGTTGGCCCTTCTCATGACGGTCGCTAAGGTCCTGATTGGGCTGGGGCTGGTGATCTTCGTCCACGAATTGGGCCATTTTCTTGTCGCCAAAGCATGTGGCGTCAAGTGCGAGAAATTCTATGTCGGCTTCGACGTGCCGATCAAACTGGGCCCGATCGCGCTTCCCCGAACTCTCGGAAAAGTCCAGTGGGGCGAGACCGAGTATGGGATCGGGATCATACCGCTCGGCGGTTACGTCAAGATGCTGGGACAGGACGATAATCCGGCCAACGCTCAACGGGAAGCCGAACGGATTCGGGTGTCAAAGGCGGCTGACGGTGAGTCGAACGCAGAGGGTGCGGATGAAGTGGAGTTGGATCCGCGCAGCTACCCGGCCAAATCCGTTCCTCAGCGCATGGCGATTATCTCGGCCGGCGTGATCATGAACCTGATTTTCGCCGTCATCTTTGCGGCCATTGCCTACGGGATGGGCGCCAGTTACCAGCCTTGCGAAATCGGCGGCACGACCCCAGGTTCTCCCGCCTGGGAAAACAACTTAGGTGTCGGCACCAAGATCCTCCAACTCGGCAAGGACGGCGTGCGCAGTGAGCATTTGCGATTCCGTTGGGACTTGACGCAGAAGGTCGCGCGAAGCGGGATCAGTGACACGGTTCAACCATTGACCATCACCTACCGGTCGCCGGACGGAGTGGTGGAGACGACCGAAGTCGTCCCGTCAGACCGCTTGATTGAATTGGGCCTCTCGAAATACGTCAAATTGGGGGTCTACCCCGCGATCAGTACGACCCTTAATAAAAAACCACCGGCCGTACCGCATCTCCCGGCCGGCCAATTGACGAACGGATTCCAGGGGGGCGATCGGATCATCGGGATCAACGGCAAGAAACTCGACGCGTCCCGCGCGAATCGAGCCGGCGAGATTCCGGCCGACGAACTGCTGCGCGTCATGGGCGAGCAGGTTGACCAGCCGGTCACGGTGCTCGTAGCACGACCCGGCGGGCGAATTTCTGGAGCGGGTACTTGCCAACAAGTCCGCGCTGGA
>CAYNDU010000501.1:0-4734 GCA_964395615.1 uncultured Pirellulaceae bacterium
CGCTCCAGACGCCGTTCGATAAGCATTCGGCGTGGGCAACATCTGGCCCAACTGCTGAAACGGGGACTCCAGTAGTCGTTCGTCGTGTTCGGCGGTTTGACCGCGCGCAACGTCGAGCGAACCAACCAACAGGACCACGATCCCAACAAACCACGGGCCAATCTCTCGCACGATCATCAATTCACCCTTGCGTCTCGAATGCCCCTGCATCTCGAAGCCCCTGCGTCTCGGTTTACGTTCATTTCCATCTGGCCGGTCGCGGCCCCAAGCTGGTCGGTGGAGCAGTTTCCGTCCGTGGCACGATAAGAAACGGGAAAAAACGGTTCGACGAGCACTCGAATCGCGGCCGAATGACCGAGAGCCACCCATTAAAGATAATCTCTCGAGCCGGCTCAAGGCGGCCCCCGGGCCTAAGTTACTCGGATTTCGACGATTTCGAGTGCCCGCCGTTCAAATCCCGCTGGATCCTCACTCCCACCAGGGCCACCTTCGGGCTACGCCGAGCAAGTGGCTTCCGCTGGTGCGGGCCGGCCAAGCCTATGGCGGTCTCAGGGAGCCCGGTGGCGGTGCGGGAAAAGGGTCGGCTGGCGAGTGTGGTAAAAAGACCACATTCGATCTCGGATCGTTGCGAGTTTAACCCTTGGTATGACGTAAGTTGCGCGGTATCGTTACAGAGCGAACGGCAGACGCGTCTTTTTTTGCTGAGTCACGGACGAAACGTTGGGAAACGTTGCCGGTTAGATAATAATGAACAACATCAATCAGGGACGCTCTTTGCAATAAGTTGCAGTGCGTCAAGTTCTTGGTTGCCCGTTAGCGGACTGACAGGCCGCCGTGCCGTAAAACGAACCACTGCCGACCAGGTGGGACCCCCCTACTTGTAGTATCATCCGTTTGGGAGACTTCGTCTTGTACCGACAGAGATTATTCCACCGATATCGTTGGCTATTGCTGGCAGTCGCCGTCTTGATGTTTGCCTCGGTCGGTGTTGTTCCGGCGGCCGACCCGGCATTTGTGGGCGTCCTGTCGATCGCCGTCGAGGACGATATTGCCCGGCAATTGCGCATCAGCGAGGAAGTTTTACAGAAGTTGCGTGAACTGGTCGCTCGTCGTGAGAACGAAGCGACGAGCCTGGCGTTGTCGATCCGGGATTTGCCGCCGACCGAGCGCGCGAGGCGCCTTGCACCGTTCGTCGCCGAATCGGAGCGACTGGGCAATGCGCTTCTGACCGTTGAACAGCGCAGCCAACTCAATGAACTGCGAATACGTCGGGCGGGAATGTCGACGCTGGCGGACGAAGAAACAGGAAAGGTGCTTGAGCTCTCCGATGCACAACGGCAGAGTATTGCCGCACTGATGAGCGAGAGGGCCCGTGCGATGACCGAGGGGGGCGAACAGGAACGACGGGATACTCGTGCGTCCTTTGAGCGAAAACTGCGCGGCGTATTGAGCGACCAGCAGATGGCGACTTGGGAGAAACTGGCCGGACTTGGTCCGGGTGAAGCGGGACTCGACGCTCCGGAACCGGATGCCGTGGAACTGCCGCAAGCGCCCACTCGAGCACCCTCTGAGGCCCCCACGGCTGCACTACCCGATCGAACGAACACTACGGCCTCGGCTCCGCCCATGGTGGATTCGCGACCGGCAGCGCTCGACGGGATGGCAGGTGAGGACCGTGCTGAACGGCGGTCGGAGGACATTCGATTGCGGTTTAATTTCCGCTTCCAACCCTGGAAAGATGTCCTGGACTGGCTGGTGGAGGAAGGCGATTTGTCGCTGCAGTCAGATCTGGTCCCCGATGGGACATTCAACTACTCCGACACACATGCCTACACCCCGACCGAGGCCATTGACCTGATTAACGGCGTCCTTTTAAACAAGGGATTCACGATTGTACGACGCGGCCGCATGCTGTCCGTGTTGAACCTGGAAGACCCAGTGCCGGACGTCCTCGTCGAGTTCGTGCCGGTTGAGGAGTTAGACGATCGAGGCGAATTCGAATTGGTAAAGACGGTCTTTCATCTGGCCAAGATGGAACCGACCGAAATCGAACAGGAGATCTCGAAACTGATCGGACCGGGACGAACTCTGGTTCTGATGCCCAAGTCTCGGCAGATCATGGTCACGGAAACGGCCGGCCGTTTGCGAACCATACGAGACGTTATTGAGCGAGCGGAAAACCCATCGGGTACCAGTGACACGGCCGTCACGGAATTGAAGCTCGAACACGTTTCTCCCGAAGAAATACTGGTGATCGCCCGCCCCCTGCTTGGCTTGGAAGACGGTGCCAATGTGGGTGAAGGGATCAGTATTGCCACGGACGCGGCCGGTACGCGGATGTTTGCCACCGGGTCCCAGGATAAGTTGGACATTCTTGACGATCTGGTCAAACGGGTCGATACCGAGCGAGCCGCAGGCGACAACCCATTGGGACCGGGGTTGGAGCAGCCCCAGCTGCAGACGCATTGGATTCACAAGGCCGATCCCGAGGAAGCGCTCGCGGTGCTTCAGACGTTGTTGGCCGGCATCCCCGATGTTCGAATGTCGCTTGATCCGCTGACGAAAAAGATCATCGCCCTCGCGCCGCCCTCGGCCCAACGGACCATCGAAGCGACCATCGAGCAACTTGAGGGCGAAGCACCTCAGATGGAAGTGATCCAGCTCCACACGGTCGATCCGCAACTGGCCGTGCTGACGATCAACAACTTCCTTGGAAGCGAAGAAGAGGATACGAACGGCATCAAGGTGGACGCCGATCCGACCACGATGAAGCTCTATGTTCGGGGGACCGCCTCACAACTTGACGAGATCAAGAGCCTGATCGAAAAACTCGAAGGCCCGTCCGGCTCGGTGGATTCGGGCAGCACGTTGCGATTCATTCCACTGACGGGCCGTGATGCTCAGAACACGGTCGAAACCGCTCAACGCTTGTGGATGGGCTCAAATCAGATCCGGTTCTCCACGCCCTCCGAATCGGGGCCGACGATGTTCGATCTTCGCCAGGTGACGCCCGAGTCTCAGGCGGTACCACGTGGTGAAGTGCCTGAGAAAGCCAGTTTTCCTCCGTCAGCCGGCGGGCGAGCGCCGGCCGCAACGCCCGCTCGACCTACGTCCCAGCAGCGCGGCGCGCGAGATCCGGCCGCGCCGAACATTCCGCGCCACACGAAAGGGAATAAAGTTGCCGCCGACTGGTCCGCGTTGCATCGTGCGTCGATTCCCATTCACTATGCCAGTTACCCCGTTTCTGTCGACGACCGGCACGAATCGGACACTGCCCCCAATCGCAAACCCGTCCTGGTGAACCGCGACCAGCCCCCGACCCCCGCCGATACTGCGACCCCAGCCGATACTGCGACCCCAGCCGATACTGCGACCCCCGCCGATAAGTCGCCTTCCGCTTCCGGACTCAGCGCGCCGGCCGGTCAGTCGCAAGACCCGGCGAAAACCGGAGCCGACCCGACTTCCCCCGGAGGCGTTTCAGAGAGCCGCCGAAATCCATCGACGAACCGACCTGAAGAGTCGGACTCCCAGCTGCCGAACGTGCCACCGACGGTGACACGTTCGCCATCGCCGGGTGCCGAAATTCGTGTCGAAGTGACTCCCAACGGAATCGTTATTGCATCCGAAGATACCGAGGCCTTGAACCGCTTCGAAAAACTGCTGCGAGACATTGCCGGACCCCGAATCGCGACGACAACCCGGACATTTACCGTCTATTTTCTGAAGTACTGCAAGGCGGAAGTCGCACAGCAGCTGATCCAGCAGATTCTCGGCGGAAGCAGCAGCTCGGGTGGCGGTGGAAGCCTGATCGGAGACATGGCCTCGAACCTGGTGGGCGGGGGTGGCGGTATCCTGGGCGCCGTGCTGGGAGGCGGCGGCGGTGGCGGAGATCAATCCGTTACCACGGTCCAGGCGACGGGTCCGGTAAATATCGTCGCCGATCCGCGTCTGAACTGCCTGGTCGTTCAGGCTCTGCCCGTCGATCTGCCGATGGTCGAAGAGCTGCTCAAAGTCATCGACCGTGAGGGCAGCATCACGGATGTTCAAACGGCGGGGAAACCCCACTTGATCCCTATCATCTACATGCAGGCCGACGAAGTCGCCAATGTCGTACGCGAGGCGTACGCGAACCGGATCGCAACCAACAACGCTCGAGGCGGCGGGCAGCAACCTAACCCGGCCGACCTGATCCGAGCCCTTCGGGGTGGACGTGGCGGACGTAGTTCCGAAGCGCAAAGCGAAGAGCCGAAGATGACGGTTACGGTCGACGCGCGGAGCAATTCGTTGGTGGTCACCGCACCCGAGCCGCTCTATCTGGAGGTGAAGGAACTGGTCGAGAGCATCGACCAGGGAGGTCTGGACCAAATCGAAAAAGTTACGGTCGTCACCGTCAAGAAAGCGAACGCCGAGGCGGTGCAGAAGGCACTCGCTTCGGTCCTGGGCCAATCGACGGGATCAAGTGCCGCACGCCCCAGCTCCTCATCGTCCGGCTCCCGACCTTCGTCCCCCTTCGGAAGCTCGTCGGCAAGCGATATCGCTCGACGGATTGAGTTCTTCCGTTCGTTACGCGGCGGCAGCCCGGGAGGACCCCCTAGTGGGGGTCGACCGAGTGGATCACCATTCTCTCGAGGCGGATTCGGTAGTGGCGGTCGGCCACCATCGAGCGGGCGCCCGTCGCCGTCGAGCGGGCGCCCTTCGCCGTCGAGCAGTCGGTCGCGTTCCCCCCGTGGTCGT
>CAYNDU010000502.1:0-4727 GCA_964395615.1 uncultured Pirellulaceae bacterium
ACGACGACCGACTACGGAAACACCTGGAAGAACACCCAGGGAATCCCAATCGCCCAAACGTCAAGATCGCGCTGAATACGTCCACCTAAAAAAAGCCCGTTCCTGCACCCCAGGAGCAGGGCCCGCACCGGCCAAACGGCGGGCGCGAGACGCCCGTGTCGGCGGGCCGGTGGGGTGGCGGTTCTGCCCGATCTCGTGGCTGGAACCGCGGTTCGCATGGTGTCAGGCGAAGGGCATCGCCCGAGGTATCTGTCGCGGGAAATCGGGGTAATGGACTCGCGTGCGGGCGTATTGACAGGTGTTCGGCCGGTCCGTAGGATGGTCAGCTTATCGCAATGGCGAAACAAGTTGTGGCGTAAGAAGTTGAGGTCGATCGACGAGTCGGCCGTACGGGGAAGATGTGATGGCGGTTCCTAAGCGAAAACACTCGAATTCACGCACCGGCAAACGGCGCTCGCACGACGGCAAACGGCCGCGACAGTTGACATTTTGCACCAAGTGCAGCACGGCCGTTCCCACGCATGTGGCGTGTCCCAACTGTGGCCACTATATGGGCCGCGAAGTGATTAAGATCGCCGAGTAGCGATTGTTGGGCGGAGCAGGCGAGTGGACGAACGCGGCGTGCCGCACCGCCGACTTGGCCGTGATGACTTCTCCCTGCAATCCACTTCCGAATTGGGATCCTTCTCTCCACGTGTGGGTTCCCGTTAGGTATTGATGGCGACACCGGCCTGTCAGTTTTTAGCGATGGGGTCGTGGGGGACGGGTTGGTCCCGGGGGGCGCATGCTCCGCCCGGAAATACCCGTCGATGGTGAGTGTTCGGCGAGGGGACATACGGTCGTGAAAAAGAAAGCATTTCTGTTTCCCGGGCAGGGCGCCCAGCAAGTCGGTATGGGTCGTGATCTGGCCGAATCGCTCCCGGCCGCTCGACGGTTGTATGACCAGGCGGCGGACGTGCTGGGGTTTGATCTGGCGGCCGTTTGCTTTTCCGGTCCGGAGGAGGAGCTCGATTCAACGGTGATCAGCCAGCCGGCACTCTTTGTCACCAGTCTTGCGGCCCTTGAGTCGCTGCGATTTGAGTCACCGGCCGTTGTGGAAGCGATATCGGCGACGGCGGGATTGAGTTTAGGCGAATACACGGCGCTGGTTTTTGCGGGCGTCATGTCGTTTGAAGACGCACTGCGTGTTGTGCAGTGCCGAGGGGCGGCCATGCAGGCGGCCGCCGATGCGCACCCGAGTGGCATGGTCAGCATTCTGGGGCTGTCGTTCGAGGAAGTCGAGACATTGTGTGATGAAGCCCGCGGGCCGGGCCAGATTCTTCAGGTTGCCAACCGGTTATGCCCCGGAAATATTGTCATCTCCGGGGACACCGACGCATGCGAACATGCGGCCCAGTTGGCTCCAAAGCGCGGTGCCATGAAGGCCCTGCCGCTGGCAGTCGCCGGAGCCTTTCATACGCCGCGCATGCAGTCGGCCGTTGGAGAGCTGACCGACGCGCTAAAGGGTGTGTCCATGAAGGCACCTCGAATTCCGGTCGTCTCCAACGTGGATGCGCAGGTCCACACGGAACCGTCTGACATCCGAGAACTCTTGATCCAGCAGGTGGTCTCGCCCGTGATGTGGGAAGACTCGATGGACCATTTGATCCAGTCCGGCGTGGAGCATTTTTATGAGATTGGCCCCGGCCGAGTGTTGCGAGGGCTCTTGAAACGAATTAACCGCAAACTTCCCTGTGACAACGTGGCGGCGTGAAATACTCGGCCGATTACTGACTCGGGCTGTTTGCGAACGGAAACCGTTGTAACGGTGATTCTTCATTGACCCAGATCGGGACGTCACGGTAATGAATGCAGAAGAGAAACTCGGTTTGCAAACCGACTTGAACGGCCAGGTAGCGATTGTCACGGGCGCGTCACAGGGACTCGGCCAGGCGATGGCGGCCGAGTTGGCGGCCAATGGAGCCACGGTGGTCTGTGTGGCTCGAAATGTCGATAAACTGGGTGCGGCCGTCGGCGGCATTGAACAGGCCGGTGGTCGGGCCGAGGCGTCGCCTTGCGATGTTACGGACAGCGCCAGCGTGGATCAGTTAGTGGAACGGGTCGTTGAAAAGCACGGTAGATTGGATGTGCTGGTCAATAATGCGGGCATTACCCGTGATACGTTGATGCCGCGGATGAGCGACGAGGAGTGGGACGACGTGATCGCCACCAACCTGAGGGGCGCGTTCCTGTTTGCGCGAGCCGCCTCTCGCGTTATGATGCGGGCACGATATGGGCGGATTATCAATATCAGCAGTGTTTCCGGGCTGATCGGTAATCCGGGCCAAACAAATTACTCGGCCTCGAAAGCCGGTTTGATCGGGATGACTCGGAGTTTGAGCCGGGAACTGGCCAAGCGAAAAGTCACCGTCAATGCCGTGGCACCCGGGTTTATTGAAAGCGAGATGACCCGTACGCTCGGTGATGCCATCCTGACCGAGGCCAAGAAACGGATACCGGCCCGGCGACTGGGAAAGGCCCAGGAGGTTGCCGGAGCAGTGTTATACCTGGCCAGCCCGGCCGCCGCCTATGTGACCGGGCAAGTTTTGACCATTGATGGAGGAATGACGGCCTGACGTGCCGGCCGATAGGTTCGGCGGCCGCAGCTAGCGGTGGTTCGGTCCAATCCGTTCCGCCGGCCGGGATTTCTGGTGAAGAACTGACCATATCTTGACCTTGCTTATGGAAATCCTCTATGTTTTTGGTCTAATTGGCTGTCTGGTTCCGTTCGGCGCTCGGTGTTCCGGGCCGTTGAGCCTCTCGGGGGCTCGGCGAAACCAAATGTTCCAGCAGAGAACGTCTCTCGGAAACGGACTCGACAGAATCGGTACGGGGGCAGAGGTGGCTTAGATGGCCATCGTCATTTGAACAGCGTTGACAGGTAGAGTGGAAGCACATTCGTTTGAAAGAAAAAGTCAGCATCCCCAATTACTGGACCGCATAGGGGTCCTCATCCGGCCCGACCGGGTCCAAGGCATAGGAGGTTTGTGCACGTGGCAACTGTCCAAGAACGAGTAATTGAGATCGTGTCGGAGCAACTGGGAGTGGAGAAGGAGAAAGTCGCGCCCGAAACGCACTTCGTCAATGATCTCGGAGCGGATTCGCTCGATACGGTCGAATTAGTCATGGAATTGGAAGAAGAATTCGACATTAACATCCCTGACGATGCCGCCGAGAAGATTCAGACGGTCGGTGAGGCCATCGATTACATTGAAAAGGCTCAAGCTTCCTCCTAGTCACAGGCGCTGTGTCAATATGAAACGACGTGTGGTCGTCACGGGACTTGGCGTTGTAACGTCGATAAGCTGCAAAGTCGACGACTTGTGGAAGCGGATCCTGGCCGGTGAGAGCGGGATTCACATCGTCAAGTTGTTTGATGTTTCTGATTTTCATGTGAAAATCGGCGGCGATATCTACGATTGGAACCCGGTCGAGTACATTCCGCGAAAAGAATTGAAACGCATCGATCGGTTCACGCAATTTGCGCTCGTGGCCGGTCAGGATGCGATTTCTGATTCGGGTATCGACTTCTCCGCTGAGGATCCGTACCGCTGTGCCATCGTACTTGGCTCGGGGATCGGCGGATTGGGCGAGATCCAGACACAGATGGAACGGCTCGTTGCGCGCGGGCCGGACCGGGTGTCGCCCATGACCGTACCTCGAATGATGCTCAACGCGGCCGGGGCGAATCTGGCAATCGCTCACGGATTGCGGGGGGTCAATTACACGGTGGCCACCGCCTGTGCCAGCGCTTCGAATGCCATCGGCGATGCCCTGAAACTGGTTCAGTCGGGTGGCGCCGATGTGGTGGTTACGGGCGGCACCGAAGCGGCCATGACCCGCATGGGGCTCAGCGCGTTCCAGAATATCAAGGCCCTATCGACCCGCGACGACGATCCGACGAAGGCGAGCCGACCGTTTGACAACGAACGAGACGGATTCGTCTTCAGTGAAGGAGCCGGTCTGCTGGTTGTCGAGGATCTCGAGCACGCCACGCGCCGCGGGGCGGAAGTTTACTGCGAGTTGTTCGGGTATGGAGCCAGCACCGACGCAAGCCACATCACACAACCCGACGAGAACGGGACCGGGGCGACGCGGTCCATGATCGAGGCATTGGCGGATGCGGAACTGACACCGGACCGAATCGACTACATCAATGCCCACGGCACGAGCACGCCACTCGGCGATAAAGCGGAAACGCTGGCCGTGAAGAACGTCTTCGGTAACGTGGCCGACAAGGTCAGTATTTCCAGTACCAAGAGCCAATTGGGACATTCACTCGGAGCCAGCGGTGGCATCGAAATGGTGTTGACCATCAAGGCACTCCAGGAACAGGTCGTTCCGCCGACGATCAATTTGACGCATCCTGACCCGAGCTGCGACCTGGACTATACGCCCAACGAGCCTCGGCATCGACCGCTGCGGATGGCAATGAGTAACAGCTTTGGGTTCGGCGGCCATAATGCCTCGGTGATTGTCGGCCAGCTGCGTGGCGACTGACCACAGCCAAATCACTTCCCTCCACGGCGAGCGTTCCGTGGTCACTTCGCCGGGAGTTCGACTGCGGCGAACGCCTGACGCGATCCCCGGGACCCATTTCTTGCAGGCCCGCGTGCAGGAACGGATTTTTCTCAGGTGGACGTATTCAGCGCGATCTTGACGTTCGGGCGATTGGGATTCCCTGGTTG
>CAYNDU010000503.1:0-4722 GCA_964395615.1 uncultured Pirellulaceae bacterium
ACGGCCCGTAGGGTGCTTCGCACAATTGACTCCTGACCCCTTTACCTCCGTACGTCACGTGCGGCGTGCTCGCAGCGAGTCGACGGGAACATCGACCGTCGGAGACGTGGCTTGACGGGATGCGCGGGAACGGAAATCGCTTTCCGATCGCACCGGACAACCGGCACAACCGCCACATGGACCCGCCGTGCCGCGCACGAACAGGCGGCGAAGCCGCGCGGCCAGGTAGGTCGCGGCCGCCAGCACGATGGCGATCACGGCGATGGTTTGCCACATTGATTCCAACTCTCCTGACTCGTTGTGACGGTCAAGACGACGCGATCCAGGTTCCCACCGCATGCGTTGCCCAGGCGCCGAGGTAGGCCAGTGAGGTCATGTACGCAAATGTGAACAGGGGCCACCATCGGCTGGCCGTCTCGCGCCGAATTACGAACAGCGTCGCGGCGCACTGGGCGCAAAGCGAGTAGAACACCATGATCGACAATGCGACCGGAATCGTGAATACGGGTCGCCCGTTCTCCGGCCACGTAGCCCGGCGCAGCTTCTGCTGAAGCGATACCGATGACTCATCCTGACCCTCACCCAGATTGTAGATGACGCCCATCGATCCGATCACAACTTCACGAGCGGGAAAGGAGGCAATCACCGCACAACCAATGCGCCAATCCCAACCGAGTGGGCGTACCAACGGAGCAATCAAGCGCCCGGTCCGCCCGAGCCAACTCTGCTGCATGTATGCGCCGGCCACCTGATGATCGATCTCTCGGCGCAACTGCTCCCGACGTCCATCGATCTCAGCTCGTCCGACTTCGTCGGCCGATTCCAACTGACTGGCGAGTGCCGCCTCGCGATCGGCAAATCCGAGGCGCACCTGTGATTCAAGCTCCTCAGGATGCGGAAAATAAGCGGCCGCCCAGATCAACACGGTCACGGCCAGGATCAGTGTCCCCGCACTCCGCACGAACGCCCAGCTTTGCTCCCAAACCCGAGAGATCACCACTCGAATCGATGGCAATCGGTAGTCGGGGAGTTCCATGACAAACGACGGTGTCTCACCCCGTAGAACGGTCCTCTTCAGCAGCCGAGCCATGGCAACGGCGACCAGGATACCGAGAAGGTAGAGTGAAAAGAGAGTGATCCCGGGAAGCCCAATCCAGCCACCCAGGTAATAGGATCGGGGAATGAACGCGGCAATCAACAACGTGTAGACCGGAAGCCGCGCACTGCAACTCATCAACGGAGCCACCAGGATCGTAACCAGCCGATCACGGCGGTCTTCGATCACGCGAGTCGCCATGATCCCCGGTACGGCACAAGCAAAGGATGACACCAGAGGGATAAATGACTTTCCGCTCAATCCGACCTTTGCCATCAGGCCGTCCATCAAGTAAGCCGCACGGGACATGTAGCCGCAGTCCTCCAAAACGGCAATGAACAAGAAAAGCGTCGCAATTTGCGGGACGAACGCCAACACGGCGCCCACGCCTGCAATCACTCCATCGGCAAGGAGCGATCGCAGGACACCGGCCGGCATCCACGCAATCAAGTGCGTTCCCATCCACGTCGTAGCCTGCTCGATGCCGCCCTGCAACGGCGCGGACCAGGAGAATATCGACTGAAAAACCACGAGCGTCACGACGAGAAATAGAACCGTCCCTGCGATCGGATGGGTCAGCAGACGGTCAATTCGGTCGGTCCAAGAGGTCTCCGACACAGCCGGCCGTTTCACAATTCCACGCAGCGTGGAATCCACCCAATCGTAACGGGCCGACGTTTCAAGATCGGTTAAGGATAGTCCCTTGCTGCGCAGTTGACCGCGAACGACCTCGACCTGAGCGTCTCGGTTCGCCACGTCGGTCGCTGCGCCACTGCGCATCAGGTAGCTTCCCGGCTCCAACACCAGGCGCCCTACCAGGTACTCGGGAAGCTCCACCCGGTCTTCATCCGACCACTGACGCCGTAACCGACGTATGGCCTGTTGAAATTCCTGTGGGAGCGGGCTGTCATGGTGCACCGGGCCGGACTGATACGCTGCGACAATCGCCGCCTGCAATCCGTCCAAACCGCCACTTCGATGCGCTACGGTTGCAATCACCGAAACACCTAACCGCTCCTGCAGACGCTCGACGTCCACCTCGATTTCCCGGTCGCGAGCCACGTCGATCATATTGAGCGCAACGACCACCGGACAGCCCAACTCGAGCACCTGACTTACCAGGTAAAGATGACGCTCCAGATTACTCGCGTCGGCGATGCAGACGATCACGTCGGGAGCCGGGACGTCGGCCTGACGACCCAGACACACGTCGACCGCCACGCGTTCGTCCAGTGAACGGGGCGCCAGGCTGTAGGTACCCGGCAAGTCAATCAAGGTCATCCTGTGGCCGTCATACCGGGTACTGCCCAGTCGTTTCTCGACCGTGACTCCGGGATAATTGGCGACCCGTTGATGAATGCCGGCCAGAGCACAAAAGAGAGTGGACTTTCCCGTATTCGGATTACCAACCAAAGCGACCGTGATGGCGCTCTTACCTAAGGTGGTGGACATCTGCTACCGCTTGTGCGCCCCTGGACTCGCTATCATCTGTTAGCGACCATCGTCAGCCAGTCCTAGCTGACATGCCAGTAGTCTCGGACCAAAACGCCCAAGACCTCGCTGCAGCGGAAGCAGAGTCGATTGCCACCGGCGCGCACGATACAGGGCTGCCCACAGCGGACAACTTCCACGGTTGCCCCCTTACGCAACCCCATCTCCTCCAATCGACGCACCTGCGCCGGCTGACCGACCAGGTGGTCAATCTCTGCCGCTCGCCCAGGCGGAAGTCGGTCCAACGGGATCAGTTCGTACACGCTCTTGTTCCGTGGTGGGTGTGCAACGTGTTGGCATGCAGCAATACATGAGACTGATTCTCAGCATCGCCTTCTCTATCATATCGGCGCATCGATGCGGATGCAAGCAGACATCGACCACCAAACAGAGAAAAATACGGCTCGCCGGTCGGTTGGGCGTCCCAGACGGAGGTAAAGGGGTCAGGAATCAATTGTGCGAAGCACCCTACGGGCCGTTCCGGCAATTGACTGCTGACCCCTTTACTCTAACCCTCCAAGGGGCAAAAGGACGTCAGGAATGCGTGTCCGACGACTCGAACGGGTCCGGCTGGCGCTGAGGCTCTGGCGATTTCCGTGAACTCACGGAACACGAGTCGCTCATTCAGGTTGAGACTCCGAACCGGGGGAGCACCCACATTTGCAGGACGAACCAGATGGCAACAACGGCCAGCACAGCCAACAGATCCATAGACGACCTCATGCACTTGAATCGCCACGCGGATTTCGAGCACGGCATATTGATACTCCATCGAATGGAGTGTCTTCCCCACCTATTCTACACATCGGCTGTGCGGCGGCCTAGAATGCACTCGCGTTTGTGATGGCCCGCTCAGATTGCCCGGCGCTCCGGAGAATTCGTCATGCCCCGAACAACGTCCGTATTCCGCCCGTTCACAGCTCTCGTCGGCCTCGTCCTCGCCACCCAAGGCTTTTCCTTGGTTTTGGCTGGTGCCGATCAGGTCAAGACGCTGGACCTCGGCGCTTCGGCACCTGACTTTGATCTACCGGGAGTTGACGACAAGAGCCATCGCCTGGCCGATTTTGTTGACTCCAAACTGCTCGTGGTCATTTTCACCTGCAATCACTGTCCCACGGCTCAGGCCTACGAGGATCGGATCATTCAGCTCTGGAAGGACTATCACAAACGGGGAGTGGCTCTGGTTGCCATTTCACCCAACGACCCCAAAGCGGTCCGGCTCGACGAACTTGGATACACGGATGTCAGCGACTCGCTGGCCGAAATGAAACTTCGCGCAAAGGCCAAGAACTTCCCATTTCCCTATCTCTATGACGGCGAGACGCAACAAGTGTCCCGCGCCTACGGTGTCCGGGCGACGCCTCACGTCTTCGTGTTCGATACCGAACGCCGTCTTCGATACGTCGGACGGATCGACGATTCGGATACACGTGAACCGAAGTCACATGACACCAGAAACGCCATTGATTCTTTGCTGGCCGGCCGGCCGGTGGCGGTGAAAAAGACGCGCACGTTCGGTTGTTCAACGAAGTGGTCGAGCAAGAAAGAATCCGCACGATCATCGGTCGAAAAATGGGATCGGGAGCCGGTCGCTTTGGAGCCGGTGGACGCAGCGACCATTCGAAAACTGGTCACGGCGCCGTCGGACAAGTACCGACTGGTGAAGGTCTGGGCAACCTGGTGTGGATCCTGCGTGACCGAGTTTCCGGAGTTTGTCACGATTCATCGCATGTACCGACGACGGAACTTTGAAGCGATGACCATCTGCATCGATCGAGTGAAGAACCGGGAAGCCGCCCTCGAAACTCTTCGCGCTCAACATGTGTCGTCCAAGAACTACATCTTTTCCTCCGACGACCATGATGCACTGGCGGAGGCTCTGGACGGCGAGTGGGACGGCCCGATCCCCTATTGTGTGTTGATTGGACCCGGCGGCAAGATCGTCTACCGCCACACGGGCCCGATCGACCCGCTGGAAGTCAAGCGAGCGATCGTTGAGCGGCTGGGCCGAACCTACCGCTAAGCATACTTTCTCCTTTCCATCGGGCGCGTCGAGGCGACTCGCCCACCGCTCAGGTTAAGGGTAAAGGGGTCAGGAGTCAATTGCCGGAACGGCCCGGAGGGTGCTTCGCACA
>CAYNDU010000504.1:0-4717 GCA_964395615.1 uncultured Pirellulaceae bacterium
GACGTCATCCTGAAATCTGCGATCATGGTTGATTCCGGCCCACCAGATTCCCCGGTCCGCGGCATGGCTGTGCCCCATGATCGGCGCCTTGGTATTTGTTCCGGGAGTTTGGGATGATGGGTTTTCCTGATGGCCCAACTTGAAGGCGTGACCGGCTTCGTGGCTTGCGGTGTCGCCAACATGCTTGGTCTCACCCAAGTGCCGCTCGAATACATGAAACACGTTTCGGTTTCCAGGCGTGCCCGGCCCTCATAATGGCGCAACTGGTCCACGTTCCAACGGGCGAAACTCCAACGTCGCTCGGCCGCGCCGTCCGCCGGCTTGGACGGCTCGGACTTCGTTCGGACCGTCGACGGAGTCGATGGTCGGCGCGTCGCGACATGCCGTGAACGGGGAAGGATAACGATCCCCGAAAAGAATACGGCCATTCCGACCACCAGGGCCGCGTAGGCGGCGCCCGGCGAACCGGTCGTCCGGGGCCCGGTGGTGCTCGGATGTGTTAAGCGTGGCGTGTCCATCGAAAACATGATCGAACGCGTGAGGTTAATGTGCGAGAGCTACCCCGGCGCCGCGAAGGAACGCGATCTGCGACTTCCGGGTCTGTCTGGCGGCGACTCGGCCCTTGCGATACGCACACGGTGGGCCGCGCCGGACCAACGGTATTCGATCTATTGGATCGACGTCCCGCGTTGGTAGGCGTTAGATAAATTGTGGCGATTATGCGGAATACGCTCGGACGCCCCACGACCGTGGACACACGCCCACTCAAAGATGAACGACGGGGGATTGCCGATGAGCGACAACTGTCCGACGATGAAGATCAGGTCGATGTCGGGACACCTGAGATCGGTTTTCACCGCGCGAAGGACCTTCATGTTCAAAATCAAAATCTGCGGCTTCACCAACGGCGCCGATGCCGAACTCGCCGTCCAAGCCGGTGCCGATGCCATTGGACTCAATTTCTACCCCGATAGCCGCCGATTCGTCACCGTCGATGCGGCCCAACGCATTCTCGAACGCATTCCCCAATCGGTTGCGCGGGTCGGCATCTTTGTCAACGCTCCTGTCGATCACGTCGCCCAGACGTTCGACCTCCTCAAACTCGACTTCGTCCAACTGCACGGCGACGAACCGTCGGACCGCCTGGTCGACCTGGCTCCCCGACCCGTCATCAAGGCGTTTCGGTATCAGGCACGAAATCAAGATCGTTTGTTGGGATTCGTCGAAGAAGCTGAACGACTCGGCGCATCGCCGGCCGCCGTCCTGATCGATAGTTGCCACGCGAATGCGTACGGTGGAACCGGGCGGGTCGGCGACTGGTCCGCGATCGCAGGTCTAATGGCTCATTTGGGTGGGTGTCAAGTAGTTCTGTCGGGTGGTCTTCGTCCGGCCAACGTTGCCGAGGCGATTGGCACGGTACGGCCGTCGGCTGTGGACGTGGCCAGCGGGGTCGAGTCGGCTCCGGGGATAAAGGACGCGGCACTCGTGCGCCGATTCGTCGATGAGGCGCGTGCCGCCCTGGCATCTGTAGGCGGTTAACGGGTGGCGTCGACGAGGGGGCCGTCGATCGTTCGCCGTTCGGACATTGGCCGCGTGTCGGAACGACGGTTGCGTATCGCATGGCTCGCAACGTATTATACGCCGGTGCCCAGAGTCGACGTGCCCAGCGGGTCGGCCAACGGGGTCCATCGATCCGTCTGTCGAGAGGAGAAGGTCGTGTCGCAAGTACAATCGCAAGAGGGTACGAAAAAGTTGCCGTACAAGGTTAAGGACATAACGGAAGCCGCATTCGGCCGTCGCGAGATTCGGTTGGCCGAAAACGAAATGCCGGGGCTCATGGCGCTGCGGCGCAAATATGGCTCTGAAAAACCGCTGTCCGGCGCGCGAATTGCCGGCTGCTTGCACATGACCATTCAGACGGCCGTGCTGATCGAGACGCTGAGAGCGTTGGGTGCCGAAGTGCAATGGAGCAGTTGCAATATCTTCTCGACCCAGGATCATGCGGCCGCGGCGATCGCCGAGTCGGGAGTACCGGTCTACGCCTGGAAGGGAATGGCCGAAGACGAGTTTGACTGGTGCATCGAGCAGACGCTCGTTTTTCCCGACGGCCAGCCGCTGAATTTGATCCTGGACGACGGGGGCGATCTGACGGCGATGGTGCACGAGAAGTTCCCGGAGTTTCTTCCCGGGATTCGCGGTTTGTCGGAGGAGACGACGACGGGCGTCCATCGTCTTTACCAGATGCACGAGCGGGGCGAGTTGAAGGTTCCGGCGATCAACGTGAACGACTCGGTCACCAAGAGCAAGTTTGACAATTTGTATGGATGCCGAGAGTCGTTGGCCGACGGCATCAAGCGGGCGACCGACGTCATGATTGCGGGCAAGGTCGCGGTCGTATGCGGCTACGGCGATGTGGGTAAGGGTTGCGCTCACTCGCTGCAACGGTATGGAGCGCGCGTGATCGTCACCGAGATTGATCCGATCATCGCCTTGCAGGCGGCCATGGAGGGATACCAGGTGACGACGATGGATGAAGCCGCGTCGCTGGGGAATATATTTGTAACGGCGACCGGCAACCGGGACATCATTCTGGGACGGCACATGGAGCAAATGCCGAACGACGCCATCGTTTGCAATATCGGCCACTTTGATTTGGAGATCGACGTGGCGTGGTTGGAAGGCCAGAAGGACGTAACGCGCGAGGAAGTCAAGCCGCAGGTCGATCGGTTCACGTTTGCCGATGGGCATTCGATTATTCTGTTGGCCGAGGGGCGGCTGGTCAATCTGGGCTGTGCCACCGGGCACCCGTCGTTCGTCATGTCCAACTCATTCACGAACCAGGTGCTGGCGCAGATGGCGCTGTGGAAGGAAGAGGATGCCTACGAGCTGGGCGTTCACATGCTCCCGAAACACCTTGATGAAGAAGTGGCTCGGCTGCATCTTGCCCAGTTGGGCGTCAAGCTCACGGAGCTCACGGCCGAGCAATCCGAGTAC
The DNA here is from genome assembly GCA_964395615.1 of uncultured Pirellulaceae bacterium. Lineage (GTDB taxonomy): Bacteria > Planctomycetota > Planctomycetia > Pirellulales > Pirellulaceae > CAYNDU01. Next base: position 2,995 of record CAYNDU010000504.1, read on the forward strand.
ATTGGCGTTCCGGTCAAAGGCCCGTACAAGCCGGCCTATTATCGTTATTGAAGCCGGTCGCGGCCGGTTGATTAGACGCATCTGCGAGTGAGCCGACGGTGACCCTCGTCGGCATGCTCGTTTCTTTTCGCACGCTCATTTTTGGCTCGATCAGACATGCCTGAGATACACGCCTTCCGCGGAATTCGCTACGACCTGGGACACGTCGGTGCGCTGAGTGACGTCGTGGCGCCGCCCTACGATGTGATCGACGGCCAGCTGCAGGACGCCCTCTATCAACATCATCCGGCCAACGTGATTCGGCTGATTCTGAATCGCGAAGAGCCGGGCGATCGTGACGGGGACGATCGGTACTCGCGGTCCGCTCGATTCCTGCGTCAGTGGCTGCAGGAGGGGGTCTTGAGTGTCGAACCGGACCCAGCGTTGTATGTTTACCATCAGCAGTTTGAGGCCGGTGGCCAGACGTTGACGCGGCGCGGATTCATGGGACGCGTCCGGCTTGAGCGGTTTGGCGAGGGAAAGATCTATCCCCACGAGGAAACTCATGCGGCCGCCAAGGCGGATCGGCTGAAATTATGGCAGGCGTGTCGAGCGAATCTGAGCCAGATATTCGGCCTCTATCCGGACCCCCAGAACCAGGTGCAGGACAGGCTCGAGACCGAAACGGTCGGTAGAATCCCGTTGGAGGCCACTGACCATTTGGGTGTTATCCATCGCTTGTGGCCGGTGACGGATGTCAAGACGATCGCAGAAGTGTCTGCCCTGATCGGCCCCAAGCCCGTTTTTGTCGCCGACGGACATCACCGTTATGAGACGGCCTGCAATTACTACGATCAACTGGCTGCCACGGGGGACCTGCCCGCCGACCACCCGGCACGTTGCGTCTTGATGATGTGTGTTGGAATGAGCGATCCAGGTATGATCGTCCTGCCGACGCATCGGCTGTTCCGAGACGTTCCGGCGATCAGTTCCCAGCAGCTTTGCCATCAACTCGAAGGATTCTTCTCTACCGAGTTGGCCGGGGAGGGACCCGGCGCGGCGCTGCCGGTCTGGGACCGCATCGAGCAGCGGGACGACCAAGGCACACTGGCCCTTTATGCGGCCGTCGACAGACAGTGGGTGCTGTGCCGGGTAACCGACCAGGGCCGCCGAAAGATGGCCGAAGTAGCGGCGACGCAGAGCCAGGATTGGCAGCAGCTGGGTGTGGCTTTACTTCACCGGCTGGTCATCGAGACACTTTTGGCATCGGGATTGGAGTTGTCCAAGCCCCGGTATGTCCACCAGGTCTCCGAAGTGATCGAGGCACTGGAAGCCGACCGGGCCGATGCGCCGCAGTATTCGTTGGCCGCCCTGGTGATGCCGGCGACGATCTCGCATATTCAGACGATCAGCGAGCATGCCGAGAGGATGCCTGCCAAAAGCACCTACTTCTACCCTAAATTGCTGAGCGGTCTCGTGCTCAATCCGCTCGAATAGCCCTTGGACCCGCCGAATGTTTCACGTGAAACATCTGTCCAATGGTGCGTCGGCGAATGTTTCACGTGAAACAATCCATCGGTTTCGACTGTCTGAATCACCGTCCTGCCTCGCGGGCCTGAACCCATAGGATGGCGGATCGGTCGCTTTCTCACGTTTCCCCGCCTCGGCTCGATAGACCCACTCTCGCGGGAATGTTTCACGTGAAACATCTGTCCAATGGTGCGTCGGCGAATGTTTCACGTGA
>CAYNDU010000505.1:0-4701 GCA_964395615.1 uncultured Pirellulaceae bacterium
GACGCCCTTACCCCTGGCTAAACACGGACGCCCCATCCGGGGCGTGCCTGCCGCATGGCATCATTCCACGTATCCCCGTTGTATCCGTTCTCGGCCTTCGGCCGTGAACGGATACCTAAATTCCGCAACTCCCAATCAACTCGACAACACAAACAGGAAGAATCCCCGATAAAACGTAGGACTCAAGAGACTGCACCCCCCTGTACGGACTCGGTCGCCACCCTCTTGATGGACGGAAGCGAATCGAATTAGCATGGACCGTTGACGGCCGACGTTCTGTTTTGTCGCGCACTGCCCTTTCCAACCAAGGACCGACACCATGCTCTGCCTATCCCGTTGGTGCTGCTTATCGATCGTTCTCACCGCAGCATTGCTTTCTAACGCCCAGGCCGCTCGGCTAAGCCTGTCGAAGCTGGACCTGACGAAGATGTCCGCCGGATGGGGCGAACCACGAGTGGACACGAACTGTGTCGGCAACCGCATGTCCATCGGGGGTGCGTCCTATGCTCACGGAGTTGGCACGCATGCCGACTCATTTCTCCACGTTCAACTCGACGGCAAGGTGGAACGGTTTTCGGCCCAAGTTGGCGTAGATGACGAAACCGGGGGCAAGGGGACGATTATCTTCCAGGTCTTTGCCGATGGCAAAAAGCGGTTTGACAGCGGGTTAATGCGGGGCGGTGATGCGGCCAGGCCCGTGGACATTACTTTGAGTGGTGTGCGTCAGCTGGTGCTCATGGTATCGAGTGGCGGCGACGACATTCACTTCGACCATGCCGACTGGGCGGAGGCGGAATTCAGCTACGGTGACACGCCGCCAAGAGCCGTTGAACGCCCTGTGATCGACGAAGAAAAGGTCATTCTGACGCCGCCTCCCGGCCCGGAACCGCGCATCAACGGTCCCCGGTTGTTTGGCGCCCGGCCGGGCCGACCGTTTCTCTATCGAATTCCCTGCACGGGCGACCGGCCGATGACGTTCGGTGTCGAGGATTTGCCGGGCGGGCTAAGGGTTGATGCGCAGAGCGGGATCATCACGGGCCGTGTCCCTGCCGATCACGGGTCCTACAAGATGACGCTGACGTCTCGCAACGAGGCGGGCTCCGCGCGAAAGGCATTCACTCTCATGGTCGGCGATACGTTGGCACTCACGCCACCCATGGGTTGGAACAGCTGGTATATCCATTACCACCGAGTGACCGGGCAAGTCATGCGCGAGGCAGCGGATGCGATGGTCGAGTCCGGAATGGCCGACTTTGGCTACACCTATGTCAACATCGACGACTGTTGGATGCGGATGGAACCGGAGTATTATCCGCAAGTGAAGGCACGAATGGGCGAATTCTCGATGGAGGGTGTGCTGGGCCGAGTGCGCGACCAACGGGGAAACATCCTGCCGAATGCAAACTTCTCGGACATCCATTCGATGACGGACTACATTCACGGTAAGGGACTTCGTGCCGGCATCTATACGTCTCCCGGACCGCGAACGTGCCAGCGGTACGCAGCGAGCTATGAGCACGAGCGGCAGGACGCTGAGCAATACGCACGATGGGGCTTTGACTTTCTGAAGTACGACTGGTGCAGTTACGGCCAGGTTTATAAACAGCGCATGCAACAAACGCGCGACGACCTGTCAGAAAAACAGCTTCCCTACCGGCAAATGGGCGACATCCTCAGGACGCTTGATCGGGATATCGTCTACAACCTGTGCCAGTACGGCATGAATTCCGTCTGGGAATGGGGTGGCAGCGTGGGTGGTAATTGCTGGCGCACCACGGGGGACCTGGGTCTGCAACGGGGTAGCCGGCTACCCGGCTTCTATCAGATTGGAATGAGCAACGCCGAGCACTGGCAATTCGCTCGACCCGGACAGTGGAACGACCCCGACTACATTCTAATCGGCTGGGTCGGATCGGCCCGGCAATTGGGTGTCGGCACGAAAACGACATTGACCGGCAACGAGCAATACAGCTACATGTCGATGTGGTCCCTGATGGCCGCACCGCTGATATTCAGCGGCGACATGGCCAAGCTGGACGAGTTCACACTTAATGTACTCTGCAATGCCGAGGTCATCGACGTCAACCAGGATGCGCTAGGCAAACAGGCTCGGCCCGTCGTCCAGGACGCAGAGAAACTCATTCTGGTCAAGCCTTTGGAAGACCAATCGATGGCGGTCGGCATCTTCAACCTGACGGAAGTACCTCAGGTCATGAACGTCGACTGGGAAACGCTCGGTATCCAGGGAAGGCAGCACGTTCGCGACGTATGGCGTCAGAAGGACGAGGGCACATTTGACAGCCAGTACGAGGCAACGATTGAACGCCACGGCGTGCGTTTCATACGCCTTCGGCCCGTCAGGTGAACCACGACTCGGAGGTGAAGTTTCTTAATAGAAGTTTCTTAATGTAAGGGTAGCGGGCCGGTCGAAGCAGCTATTCCGGCCTCTTCGCGTCCTTCGCGGCGAACGCCGTCTCTTTCACGGACCGGCACGGCCGTCCGGTCGTGAACGGCTATGCCAGGACTTCCCGAACGACGCGGGTCGGTTCGACTCCGGTGAGACGTTGATCGAGTCCCTGAAAGGGAAAGGTCAGTTTCTCGTGGTCGATCCCCAGCTGATGCAGCATGGTTGCATGCAGGTCGCGGACTGCGACCGGATTCTGCACGATATTATAGCTGAAGTCATCGGTCTCGCCGTACGACATGCCGCCCTTAATACCGCCTCCGGCCATCCAGGCGGAAAAGCAACGAGGATGATGATCGCGACCGTAATCGTCCCGTTCCAGTTTGCCCTGGCAATAAATGGTGCGACCGAATTCGCCGGCAAAGACGACGATCGTATCGTCGAGCAACCCGCGTCGTTTGAGGTCCTTGAGCAGGGCGGCACACGGTTGATCGACATCGAAACACTGTCCCTTGAGTTGTTTCGGCAAGATCGTATGGTGGTCCCAGCCCCGGTGAAAAATCTGAATGAACCGCACTCCTCTTTCGATCATGCGTCGAGCGAGCAGGCAGTTGCGTGCGAAAGAACCGTTCTTGTGGACTTCGTCACCGTATAGATCCAGGACTTCCTTGGTTTCACCCGCAACGTCGGTCAGCTCGGGAACCGATGCCTGCATTCGAAAAGCCAGTTCCTGCTGAGCGATGGTCGTCTGAATTTCGGGATCGCCGATTTCACCGAAGTCCTTTCGGTTCAATTCCGCCAGAGCGTCCAGCATTCTGCGTCGGACGGCCGAATCGATTCCGCTTGGATTCGAGAGGAACAGGACGGGATCGCCGGCCGTTTGAAAGGCAACTCCCTGGTACTCCGAGGGCAGGAATCCGCTGCCCCACAATCGGCTGTAGAGGGCCTGAACGTTGCGCGTTCCGCCTGTCCAATAGGCTGACGTGAGCACGATAAAATCGGGCAAATCGCGGTTCATCGTTCCCAGACCGTAGCTCAACCAGGCCCCCATGCTGGCCTTACCTGGAATCTCCGAACCGGTACAGATGAAGGTCTTCGCAGGGTCGTGATTAATCGCGTTGGTATGCATCGACTTAATGATGCAGAGGTCGTCCGCCACTTCCGATAGATGGGGAAACAGCTCGCACATCCAGATCCCACTCTCGCCCTTGCGTGCGAACTTGAACATGGAAGGAGCGACCAACTGTGTCTTTCCCTTGGTCATCGCCGTGACGCGTTGTCCTCGACTCACACTCTCGGGCAACGGCTGTTTGAAGAGTTTCTCGAGATCCGGTTTATAGTCGAACAGGTCAACCTGACTCGGCGCCCCGGCCATGAACAGGAAGATCACATGTTTGGCGCGCGCGCCAGTCCCGTCGATCGCTTGGGCGGCAAGGTTTTGGGGCAACAGGGAAGCGAGCGCCGAAACACCCAGCCCCATCCCGGACGTCTTCAAGAACTGCCGCCGAGCCTGCATTCGGTTACGTTCGGCAAGAATGCTATGCATCGATTTCGCACCTGTTTCGATTCTGGTTGGTTGTCCGCGCCGCACCGGCACTTGCTCTCGCCGGTCGACCTACTGTCGAGTCTTGGTGATATCGAGGTTGTAAATCGCTTGCACGGTCACGGTCCAAGCAGCCAATTCGGCCGGCCCCACATGGTCCGGCAGCTCGGCGCCTTCGCAGAGTTTCTGGGCCTGGTCCGTGTGCGCTCGGTACATGACTTTCAGATCAGCCAACAGTGCAAGCAGTGTTTTCGTTTCCGTATCATCGGGAAGTTGTGCGGTGATGGTTTCGTAGACCGCGGCTAGTCGGTCCGCCGCATTCGATGGAGATTGTGCGAGCGTTTCCCGGGCCAAATGCCGAGCGGCCTTCAGGTACTCGGGTTCGTCCATCAACAGCAGCGACTGCAGCGGCGTATTCGTGCGTTCGCGTCGAGCGATACAGGCTTCGCGTGTGGGCGCGTCGAGAATTGTCATCTGGGGCGGCGGCATCCCTCGTTTCCAAAACGTATAGATACTGCGACGGTAAACTTCGGCACCCTTGTCGGCCTGGTAGCTGCGAGGATAGGAACTGGGCATGCTGACCGATAACCAGAGGCCTTCCGGTTGAGGAGGTTTGACACTTCGGCCGAACATTTCATGGTTGAGCAACCCGCTGGTCGCCAAAATCTGGTCGCGAATCACTTCCGAATCGAGCCGGAATCGCGAGCCACGCGACAGAAGGCGGTTTTCGGGATCGGTGTCGTAACGGTCGGGA
>CAYNDU010000506.1:0-4686 GCA_964395615.1 uncultured Pirellulaceae bacterium
CAAGATCGCGCTGAATAATACGTCCACCCAAAACGAGCCCGTTCCTGCACCCGCGACCTAGTTCCTAGAGTTCCAGGGTGCGAGGCGCTCGGGCCTGTTCAAGTGTCTTGTCCGTACTGCTCGGGTCGACGGCGTGGCAGCAGGCGACCAGATCCGATTCAATTTGCGCCAGTTCCTCGCGCCAGATCTCGTGATCGAGGTCGGGAGGGCTCAATTCGGAGAGTTCCGAGATCAGCAGGATCAATCGCAGCAAGTGGCGAAAGATGATGCCTTCCTGTTTTTGCAGGCGTTTGCTGGTGATGAACTTGTTGAAATCAGCTCCGTATTCCAGTAGCTCACCGGCCGCCCAAACGCCTCGCGTTCGGAGTTCATGCACGCCCGGATAGTCATAGTCGAACCATTTGCGGAGTTTGTCGGCCAGTGTCAGCACGAACTCGGGCGGCTCCTCGTAGAACGCTCGCCGCTGCGGCGGCTCCGGTTCCTCTTCCTCTTGCCCGGCACCCAACTGCTCGGCGCTGACCAGGCCCAGTCGCAACAGGTGGGGGTCCAGACGTTCGGTGGCCAGCGGACCGGGCGGCAGTTCCTCGTGGCTCGGAACGTGCAAGTGGTATCCAACCGACGGAGGCAACTCCAGAACGCTTTCCATCGCCTGGATTCTTTCACGACGGTCGGCGATGCCCAACTGGTTTACCAGGAAGACCCCATAGAGTGGATTTACGCTCCTCAACTGCAACAGCATGGGAAGTCGTTCGGTTGGATGTGCAGACTGTGGGCGATAGTTTTCCTGCTCGGCCGGCTGAGTAACGGCATCGACCGGTCCCTGTTCACGCGGGGTCAGGTCGAGGCCGATCGATCCCTCAGTGGTTCGCGGTGGCTCGGGATCGAGCACGACATAGCCGGCTCGCCACAATGTCATCAGCATTCGATCGAGCGATTTCTGATTAAGCTCGAGTTGTTTGCCTTTAAGGAGTCGCTTTTCAACGAGCCCACGAATCGTATCGACATGCGGCGAGGCCTGAAGCCAGTGGGCCAGCAGTCGCCAGGGCAGGGGGCCACGACTTGACAGTCGTCCGGGCGGTGACGCGCACAACTTGTCGAATTGCTGCTCGGTCCAGTATTGAACATTCGTACGCCGTTTGGGCATCTTCTTCTTCAGGGCTTTTTTTGCTCGACGCAGCTGGGGATCCTTGGTGTCGTCGGCGATGGAATCGTATTTCACTCGCCACCGCTGGAGCTTGACGTCATCCTCATGGGCCAAGACAAAGACGAAACCCTGCGTATCGTACTGAGGGCGTCCCGCTCGTCCGAATATCTGGTGAGCGGCGCTTGGGTCCAGGATTTTCTTTTCCCCCGGTGGCCCTTTCAGCAGGTTGGGCAAGACGACGCTGCGCGCTGGCAAGTTAATCCCGGCCGACAAGGTCTCGGTGCAGATGCACAGCGACAGCAATTTTCGCTGGAAAAGTTCTTCGACAATTCGCTTGTATTTTGGCAGTACACCGGCATGGTGCACGCCAACCCCGCGCAGTAGCAGTTGCCGTAGCTTGGGGCCGGCGCCGATCGACCAATCGTACTGCTCGAGAATCTGTGCCAGGTGTTTCTGGCTGTGATCCGAGATCAGACGTTTACCTTTAACCTGTTCCGCAACGCTCCAACACGTGTCGCGGTTGAAGCAGAACACCAAGGCCGGTGTCATGCGTGTCTCTTCGTCGCCTGCGGCGATCGATTCCAGGAACTCGTTCAGTAACTGGTCACCGATCCATTGGTAAGTTAACGGAACCTTGCGTTCATCGCTCTGAACCAGTTCCAAACGGCGATCGTGCTGGTGGTCCAGCCACTGAACGAACTCAAAGCTGTTTCCGACCGTCGCTGACAACAGTAGAGTCCGAATGTGCTTCGGGAGCAGGCCCAGCGTCAGCTCCCAGACGATGCCTCTTTGCCGATCGTTGAAGCTGTGAAACTCGTCCATGACGACAGCCGTCACGTCATCGAACTGATAGTCGCTCGGATGCAATAATCGATTGAATAGAATCTCTGCCACGACGACCAGGATGCGAGCCTGCGGGTTGACACGTCGATTGCCGGTGACGAGTCCGACATCGTCCGCCGAGAATCCCCAGCGGACGGCCGATTGCTGCAGGTCCCGGAATTTCTGATCGGTCAGGGCAATGAGCGGGGTCGTATAGTAGGCTCGCGATTCCCCGTGCAGGGTCTCAAACAGGGCCGCCTCGGCAATCAGTGTTTTTCCCGTCCCTGTCGGCGCACAGACCAGCACTCCCTGTTTGGCCGTGAACCAGGACAACAGGGCTTCTTCTTGAACCGGATAGGGCTCAAACGGCAGCTGCTCGAAGTAACGCGTTGCCAAGTCATCGCGTGTTGGTGCATCGTCCATTATTGTTTTCCACGACTCCCTGCAGCTGGAGCTGACCGGGCCGAGTAGACGATTTTTCCGCCGCTGATCGTCATAGTCACGGAGGCCTTGGGGATGTCGTCGACGTCGCACGCGAGAATATCCCGGTCCAAGACGGCGACATCGGCAAGTTTTCCGGGTGTCAGCGTTCCTTTCTCGTTCTCTTCAAACGCCGAGTAGGCGGCCAGGATCGAATAGCTGCGAAGTGCCTCGATCCGTGTCATGCACTGTTCAGGAAAAAACGCCTTCCCTTTCCGAGTCTTGCGCGTGATAGCCGAGTAGATTCCGGCGAGCGGATTGACTCGCTCGACCGGCACGTCCGTGCCGCAGCTGACGATCGCGCCGGAGTCAATCAAGGTGCGCCACGCATAGGCGCCTTGTTGAGCCCGCCGTTGACCGAGCCGCTCGACAACGAAGGGCGCGTCCGACGTGCAATGAACGGTCTGCATCGATGCGATCACGCCGAGTTGTGCGAAGCGGGGGATGTCGGCCGGGTCCAGGTGCTGAGCGTGCTCGATGCGCCACCGGAGGTTCTGAGGAGATCCCCGTTGCCGAAATGCCTGCTCATAGATATTCAACACTTCCCGATTGGCCCGGTCTCCGATCGCGTGAACGCAGAGTTGCATACGATGCTTGATCGCCAGACGGGCCGTCTCGCGCAAATCATCCAACGCCAGTGTGTTCAGGCCACTGCTTGACGGTAAGTCGCTGTACGGCTCGAGCAGCCAAGCGCCATGACTTCCTAACGCTCCGTCAACGAGGCGTTTGATACCGCGCACCGTCAGCCGGTGGTCGGCGTATCCGGTCAGTGAGTACTCGTCAATCCGAGCCGACAGCCGTTCATTCGATTCATTCAACATCACCCACAATCGTACCGGCAGTTTTCCCGAGTCGGCCAGACGCCGATAAATGTCTACCGTCGCAAAGGATGACCCGGCGTCGTGAAAACTCGTGACGCCGAATCGTAGACATTCTTCCGATGCCAACCGCACGGCCGTCAGCGTCTCCCGCTCGCGATCCTCAATCGAACGCTCCTGCTGGGCCCGATCATAGGCTCGGCGTACCAGGCCCATGGCGTTTTCACGGAGCACGCCGGTCGGGGCGCCCGTCGAGTCGAGAATGATCTGGCCGCCGGCCGGAGCCCTGGTGTTTCGATCGAGCCCGGCTTCAGTCATTGCCGTCTGATTGGCAATACACATGTGGCCGGATGCGTGCGTCAGAAGAACCGGGTGGTGAGGAGTGCGCAGGCTCAATGCCGTGTGCGTCGGATTCCCTTCGACGCTGGGGACAGGCGGCTTGTTCCACTTATTTTGATGCCAGCCACGACCGACGATCCAACTGTCAGGCTTCGCACGCTCGGCCGCCTTGGCAACCTGGCTGACGATTTCGGTCCAGCTGCGAGCGGAACTCAAATCCAAGATCATCTTGGACTGACCCAGGCCCAGGAAATGGCCGTGCCCTTCAATGAAACCGGGAATCACCATCTGGTTGTCGACACGAATCACCCGAGTGGCGCCGCCAATGCGATTCTGTAATTCCTCGATTGTCCCGACGGCGAGAATGCGGTCGCCGCGAATGGCCAATGTGTCGCCCGAGGCCACCGACGCGTCCAGAGTGACCACCTTCCCTCCGGTCAGGACCAGGTCGGCCAATTCCAACGCCGCCGCGGGCATCTCGCCAAACCATGCGGTTACGAGGAACAAAATCGGAGCAGCAACATGCCGGCGCGAGAACACGGCCAGGCGCTGAAAATTGCGGGCGGTTCGTCTGTCATTGCACATATCGGAGTCCCAGGTTTGTGTGCCGATTAGCCACGTAATTTCAGCGGTGTCATCTCGGGTGGTTTTCTCGAAACAGATCCACACGATCGGCCGCAAGACGCGCGGGTGGTTCGAGCCGATCATCGGGCGAATCTAACCACCGACGACCGGAGGTAGTATCACCAGCTCATCGCCCTCGACCAACGGCCTTTGAAGATCCCGCTCAATCGAATCGTTTAGAGTGCAAGAGTGTACCTGGTCGGGCAAGACACCCAATCGGTCAATCGCCTGAGCAATGGTCGTTCCCTCAGGGACCTCCCATACGCCACCTTCTGCACCGCTCGTACGAAACACGCCCATCGGTTTGACGCGGATCTTCATGTTTTTCAAACCACCAACGGAGAGTCAAGGACTGAGGGCGAGATGCCGCTCCGATCATAACACAGGCCCACCACAGGGTGAATGACCCGCGACCGATGCCGGGGAAGTGTCGCTGAATCGATCGGGCTCGAATGGGAT
>CAYNDU010000507.1:0-4679 GCA_964395615.1 uncultured Pirellulaceae bacterium
GTCCCTTCGGGACACCGGCCTTTGGCAAATTACCGAGTTATACGGCTTACCGAGTCATACGGCGCGAGTCCCATACCACCGACTGTTGGAATCTCCATTGAACACGTTGCTCAGCCCAACCGCTACGCGAGCCCGTTCCTGCACCCGTTATTGGCGCGGCGTCTGAGAGACAAATCTCAGGGAGCTGACCAGTTCCTGGTCGGCGGCCGCGAACCGGTCGATCAACCCGGATTCGAGCGTAAAGACGCACGACGCCCGGTCTCCGTCGGCGCCGGCCAGGTGGTAGTAGACCCACTGGATGGGCAGATCCGAGACGACGCCGGTCACGGTGACACGCATGACGTGGGTCCCGTTGTCCGTCAGGTTTTCAGAGGCCGAGACGAACTGGCCGAAGTCGGCATCGAGGGCTCTCTTAACGTCATTTTGAAAGTCCACCATGGTAAAGGTCTCGCCTTTTTCCAGGCGGGCGAGTCGTGAGATATTCGTTTGGGCGACCAGGTCCCCCCGGTCGACCATTCGCATCACGACGACATCCGATCGGTCGATCATGACGTGCCAGCGGCGATCGAGAAGTGCTGCGAAACCAGACTCGGGGGAGTCAAAGTCGAGCAGACGGAGGGAGGTTTCGGCGCCCTGACCCAGATCGTCGGGAATCAGGTCCGCCAGGACCTCGGATGATAGTTCGGGAACGATCGACTTAGGCGTGATCTGCATTTGAATCTGGGCGGTCACCTCCAGGCCCGGTTTTGCGTGGCCGATACCACGGGATTCGCGGGTCGACAACGCGAACCAATGGATGCGATGCCGTTTCAGGTCATAGCTATATTTGGCGGCCAACTTGATTTGACTCGAAACACCTTCGACGGCACCCGTGACGGATCCCTGCATGTGTACGATCGCTCGGCCCGATTCGATTCGGTCGAGCGTGCATTTCACATCATTCGAGCGCACCGCATCGAGGCCCAAAAGACTGGCGAGCACATCTGCTCTCGACGGGCCATCAGCGCTTGACGGGCCATCAGCGCTTGACAAGGACCATTGTTCGCGCACGTGCACGGTTTTCCCGGGCAGCAGTCCATCGACGAGCCCACTGTTGGCCGGCACATCGATCAGGTCCAGTTCCTCGCGAGTCAACGGGCCCAAGGGCGACACAAGGGTTGGCGAGGATGGCGGTCCATAATTCATGACGATCAGTTTCCGTTCATCGCGTAAGGCGGGCAGGAATTGATCGTCTTGATAGTGAACGGTTGCTTTGGCCGAGCGGTACTGGCGAACCGAGCGAGTGAGAAAACGCCCATTGGGAGCCACTTTCAGAGGTTTCTCGTCGTACGTGATCTGCCCATCGACGTGGACATGCTGTTTTACCACGGCCGGACCGTCGGATTTGAGCTTGAGCTGCCCGTCGACAAGAACACTAAGGGAAACGGTCTGACTGGTCGCGGGAGACAGTTGAGCGACGAGCCGGACGGTGTCAGGCGCCGAGCTTGGTTCGCCGGATCGGGTTGCGGCACTAAGTAATCCGAGTAGCAGTGTGACCGTGACCCAGATAGGGGGACGGCGGCGAGCGGGAGTCTGGAGATCAGCCATGGGAATTTCCAAGAAGCGCGGCAGGCGAACGAAATACTGCGGCTAGGTCGTTGATCGGTCGTGTCTCTCAGGGGTTAAATCGACGTTCGGCGCCGCGACGGTTCAATCCAAAAACCCAGGAAATCAGGTGGATCGCCCGTGTTATTGCGTCGGTTTGGGTGAGCGATTCACGTTGACCTGCTGCCGGTCGAATCGCGGCCGTCGACTCTTGGAGGCATTTGGATGGCTGAGGTCGATCCTGGGCGCGTAGAGGGCCGGTGAGTTTCGGCGAAACCCAACGGCCGCCGGCCTTGCGAATCTGAAAAAGGTTAATGAACGCAACTTTTTGCACTATCAGGGTTTAAATAGTAAGGGACTTGTCAACAATTCGAATTGCGTGAACTTTTTATGCGGCGCATGTGACTAATTCGGCTATAACGTTGGGGTGGACTTCGGGAGCGATCTTTTCCATCTCCGAGTCCGGCCCAAGCGATTCGATACGGCCCGTGCCAAATTGCCCGAACTCAGGTGCTGTGAGGGGCAGCGGCGGGTTGTTGCCGAAACAGGGTAGAACCAATCGCAATTGGTGACCGTATTCGAAATCGACCGGCTGCCTCCATTCGGTGGAGCCGGTTATGGGAGCGGCCCGGGAAGGGGCGCCATTCCCGACGTGAGGATGGGATTCTGGCAGGCGATGGGAGTCGCAGGGAACACTGTCTGGATCGTCCCGTCAGGAGAAGAGGATCAGTCATGCACTCTGACTATAGGATCCCGGAATTGCAGGGTCTGCGCGACCAGATCGCGCGTTTTTCCCGCCGTGAACGAAAGCTGGAGGCACTGGATCGAGCCGAGCAGTTGCTCAATGAACTCGATCCGGGCCGCACGTACACGTTTCATTTCTTGTTCTTTCGGATCACCTCGTATCGCCCGGGAGATGCCGCCGATCGGCCCGTATCGGGCGAAGAGGCTCGACATGATCTGGGCCGATTCATCGAGGATATTTCGGATTCGGCCGATATCCGGACCGACGAGGTCCCGGACCGTGTCTTTACGGTTGACCAACTGAGCAAGAGTCTCAATGTTTCGACCAAGACCATTTTCCGCTGGCGCCGTTTGGGACTCGTCAGTCGACGATTTGTGTTCGACGGCCGGAAACGCGTCGGTTTCCTCGGGAGCAGCGTCGAGCGGTTCGTGGCTCAGAACCGGGATAAAGTGCGTCGCGGAGAGCGGTTCAGTCAGTTGACTGCGGAGAATCGGCAGGAAATCATCGATCGGGCTCGACGGATGGCGCACGCCGGCGGCGGACCCGCCGACGTGGCACGGCGAATCGCCAAGAAGATGCGCCGTAGCGTCGAGACGATTCGCTATACGCTCAAGCAATACGACGCGGGTCACCCGGATTCCGCCGTCTTCCCGAGCCACGCCGGCCGACTCCCCGACGAAATGAAGTCGAGGATCTACAAGCTGTATCGAATGGACGTCAGCCCCGATGTACTGGCTCGGCAGTTCCGGCGAACTCGTAGCTCCATTCACCGAATTGTCAACGAAGCTCGGGCCCGATCGATCCTCCGCGAACCGCTCGACTATATGCCAAATGACGAGTTTGATCAGGATGGGGCCGATAAGAGGATTCTCGGACCGACCCCCGTGTCGAGTGAGAAGGCTCGACGAACAAGGGTCCCGGACGGCCTGCCGAACTACCTGGCCAGGCTCTACGATGTGCCACTCTTGACTCGCGAGCAGGAGTATCACCTGTTCCGCAGGTTCAATTTTCTCAAGCATCGAGCGGTGCAGCTGCGAGAGGGCCTTGATCCAATTACGGCCAAAGCGTCGGCTATGGACCGAGTCGAAAAACTGATCGATGCCGCACGCTCGGCCAAGAATCAGATTGTGAAGGCCAATCTGCGACTCGTCGTCTCGATCGCGAAACGTCACGTTTCCGGGGCCGATGACTTCTTCGGGCTCGTCAGCGATGGAAATATGTCGTTGATCCGGGCGGTCGAGAAGTTTGATTATTCCCGAGGAAATAAGTTCTCCACCTACGCCAGCTGGGCGATAATGAAGAACTTCGCTCGGACAATTCCCGAAGAATTCAAGCACCGGGATCGTTTTCGTACGAGCCAGGAAGAACTTTTTGGGGCCCGTGAGGATGAGCGGAGCGACGAATATGAACAGGAATCGGCACAGTCGATGCGACAACGCCAGATTGCGCATATCCTGACCCATCTTGACGAACGCGAGCGGGAAATTATCATTAGCCGTTTCGGCCTTGACTACAATCAGGAACCCCGTACGCTCAAGGAAGTGGGTGCCGAACTGAACGTGACCAAGGAACGTGTTCGGCAGATCGAAGCCCGAGCACTCAATAAGCTCCGCGCCGCTGCCCACGAAGAGAAGATTGAATTGCCCGATTGAGGCTCCAATCGTTGGCAGTTGCTTTTTTGGCCCCCCAAGACAGGGGATCTAACCGCGAGGGGATCGAACCACCAGACGATCGCACTGCAAGACGTTCGAGTTCCGTGACGAGACGGTCGCGTTGCGACAGGATATGGAGTGACCGGGGCCGGAGATCGTTCGAACCGATCGCACCGGCGCCCGTTCGAGTTGACTGTCCGAGTAGACTGTCCGGCGGTTTGCTGGCACGCGACGGCGATCACCGGGGGGAGTGATCACCGGGGGGGCACCCGAACAGATCGAAGCCTCGTTGCGTTGGACCGGTCGGGTCGGCTCTGTCGCAACGGGCGATCCAGCCCGGTTGCCAAACCTCGACGTCAGACCTCGATGCCCGTTCCGCCCAGCCAGTGCTGGGTTGATGGCTTCGGGATTGCGATTTGATCCGTGTTGGTGACTTCACCGATGGCCATGCCGCCCCTCGCCCGACATACGCCCGCCTATGTGCCTGTTATCGCGGGTTAGTTCACCCAGTTATTCTCGTCGTCGTAAACCGTTAGATGGATGGATTTGAAGAGGCGTTTTTTGAGCTTACGTATTGCGTGGTAGCCGAGCTTCGTTATATTTACTGGTTTTCGCAAGCAAAATGGCAGGCCAGCGTAGCTCAATTGGCAGAGCAGTTGATTTGTAATCAACAGGTTGTGGGTTCAAGTCCCTCCGCT
>CAYNDU010000508.1:0-4676 GCA_964395615.1 uncultured Pirellulaceae bacterium
CCAGTGAACACCTTGCTCAGCCCAACCGCTACGCGAGCCCGTTCCTGCACCCCGCCTTGACATCGGCCATCGGCCGGGTGACCCCTGACGCTCGTTGCGGATATCCCGGCCATCGGCCGGATGGTAACATGAATTTTGCGATCGACGAATTCGCAAACAGTGCCCGGCCCGCCAAAAAAGCGATGCGTCCGACGTGTGCCACAATCGATGTCCGGGAGAATTGCCAAACAAACAAGGAACAGCGGCCAAGACATGGGACTCGATTTTGTAGACATCCTGTTTCGGATTGAGGACACGTTTCAGATTCGCTTGGATGAGGAGGATCTCCGTCCCTTGATTTCCGGTGGCGACCTGGTCGCAGGCGATTTGTACCAGCTCATACTGGAAAAACGCCATCTTCAGGACTTCGGACGTCACGATCTACAACTGAACCGTCGCTTATGGGAAGAGGTACGTACGGCCGTTCACTTTGTTGGCGACACACCTCTGCGTATGGTTGAATTGCGAACGCCGTTGGAAGAGTTATTTCCGCGTTCCGATCGGGCGGCTCGCTGGAAGCTTTTACAGGACGTCTGCCCGTATCGAATACGCGAACTTGATTATCCGCCCTACGTCCGATACGCGGGGGTCGCGATTGCGGTTGCGGTGGTAGCGGCCGAGTTATTTCAAGTAGGAAAACTCATCGGCCTGGCTTGGGTCTGGGCAGCGCTCGGGGCCCTGGGGATCTGGCTTGTCGTCGAAACGTATCTGAAAGTTCTCTCGGTGCTCAAACCGTTCCGCACCGCCTTTCCGCCCGGCTTTTCCACCGTTAAGGATCTCTGCCGCACGGTCTTGTCCGCCAATTATGCTGAGATCTGCCGAGACACGATTGAGGGGTACGCGCCGGAATCGGCCGAAACGTGGCACCAATTGACCGAGATACTCTCAGCATCGTTGGGTTCCGCTCGCGAGACGATTTCGTTCCACACTCGGCTCGTGCGCGAACTTGGAATGAGCTGACGTCATGCACATTGTGCAAAGGAAGGGCTCGGCCCGTGCCGGAAGTTGCGGCCTGACGTGTTTGTGGGCTCGGGAGGATTCGCCTACAATGGGCGACCGTCTTCCCCAATCGATGACCCAGACCGACCAATTTCATGCGGTGGCCGTCCCATCGATTGGTCGTCGTTACGACGAGAGGTTCGATGGCTTTTATTCAACAAATCCCCGCTGATCAGGCAACCGGGCTGCTCAAGGACCTCTATTCGGCGGGTCGCCAACGCGCGGGCGAGGTGGCGAACATCATCAAAGTCATGGGGCTCGATGCGCGTTCGGCCAAGGCCTCGATGCAGTTCTACGTCGCATTGATGAAGACTCCCAATGCACTTGGCGCGGCTCACAAGGAAATGCTGGCCGCCGTCGTCAGTAATGTCAACGATTGCTACTACTGAACGTTGTCACATGCCAAGGACTTCGGTCAGGAGTCCGGGAACGGAGAGCTCGCCGAGCAAATGGTCTTCGATTATCGCAAGGCCGATCTGCCGTCCGGTGACCGCGTGCTCTGCGATTACGCGGTAAAGCTGACGCTAACGCCGGGTCAAAGTGACGCAGCAGACATCGACCATTTGAAATCAGCCGGTTGGACCGAGGAGCAAATCACCGTTGCCGTGCAGGTGATCGGCTATTTCAATTACATCAATCGGGTTGCCGACGGGCTTGGCGTTGACGACGAATCGTGGATGGAACTCTCGAAGACGGAATGGCTGGCACGTAAGGGCCAGGACTGGATGGCAGACGGGGAATAGCCGTTTGACCCGGCTCGTGAGTTTCGTTCCAGCTTGATGTGCCAAACGCCTCTCGATCCTTCGGCCCCGGAGGCATCGCATTCTTGAACGTGCGGTGGCTCGTTGTTGGTCCGAACCTGGCCGTTCCGAAGGATGCTGCGGTACGTTTGACGACGCCTGTGGCTGGATTCCGTCTGCTCGTTTTTCTCTTCTTTTCTCGTATCCGTAACGGCCGAGCCAAGAGGAAGGAGAAGTGGGAACTACTCGACGTCCGGTGGCGCCCGATCCAGGAAATCGAGCCGAAAGGCGCGCTGCCAGACGGTCGGATCCTCGAGCAATCCGACCTGGGCCAATTGAATGGCCAGTGCTTTCCAGCGGTTGGCCGTCATGTGACCTGGAGCCTCGCGTTCTCGGTCGTCCACTCGGCAAAGCGGCCCAATAGCCCGAGCCCCAAAGTCGAGGATCTCCGTCGACATTTGTTCGTTGACGGCCGCAATCGCTTGATTGGCCGGACCGGGGTCCGCCAGGTACGCCTGCCAGCCTCGACGGCAGGCTCTGACCATGCCTTGCACCAATTCCGGGCGAGTGTCGGCGAGCCGATCGCTGGTCACCAGCAAACCGGTGTACGGGTTATAGCCAGTCTCCGAAACCATCAGGCAGCGAGTGGACGCACCCTGCCGTTCGGCGACATACGGCTCACTAAAGACGTAAGCTTGTTGGGCGTAGTCCTTCCGTTGCAAGAACGAGGTTACGTTTCCCTGATACGGGACGATTGTCAGACGATGGTCTCCCAGTCGCTTGAGCAAGACTTGGGCAAAGGGCTTGCCGGCTCCTACGGCGAGTGTAATGTCGTCAAGATCCAACACCGAGTGAAACGAGGACTCGGCGTGAACCATGATGCATCTAGGACTGTCCTGCATGGCGGCCATTAACGCCACTACCGGTGCCTGTTGCTGCCGACCCAGTAACACCTGGTCGGCGTTGGCGACAGCGAATTCGACGCGCCCCGTGGCCACCTGCTGGATCACCGGCGCACCCGGACCGCCCGGGAGCAGTCGCACATTCAGCTTCTCTTCGCGAAAATAGCCGGCCGCCTGCGCGGCAAAAAAACCACCGTGCTCGGCCTCCGGAAACCAGTTCAACTGAAGTGAGATTTCCTGCAGGTCTTTCCCGCCGTCTTGCGAAACTCCGGAATCCTGGCAACCGCTAAGGATCAGGCAGCTTAAGCACACCCAACATCGGGCCGCCCAGCGTATTCGGCAGGCGGACTTCGGTCGGCTACTCGGCCTCATCTTCTCGCTCCCAACCGTTTTTTCTGCCGATCGCCATCCACGGCATGCCGATAGTGACATGCCCGCCCTAATTCAACGGCGCGTCGTGCCACTGCGACAACAGCCGATGCCCCACAAGTGATACCACTCCGAAGATCGCGACCCCCAACAGAGAGGAGGCGACCGTCGCCGCAAATAGCTCGTCCGTCTTCAATTGCGGTCCGGCGTACAGGATGATATACCCCAGACCGTGCCGAGTGGCACCGTAGCCGACAAAAAACTCGCCAACAATCGCTCCAACGACCGCCAACCCGCTCGATATCCGGGCTCCGGTGACCAGGCATGGCAGAGAGTTTGGAATCTGCAACCTCCACATCGTTTGCCACCGAGTCGCACGGTGGAGGCGAAACAGATCGCCCAGCCCTGCGTCGATCGTTATCAGTCCCGACGTGACATTCGTGACGATCGGGAACAGGCTGATGATGGCGGAGGTCAGCACGACGCTTCGTAGGCCGGTGCCGCTCCAGATGACAATGAGTGGTGCGATGGCCACGATTGGAACCGTCTGCAGAAAGATCGCGTAAGGATAGCAACTCGTGCGAATGATCGACGATTGTGAGAACACAAGGCCAATGAAAATGCCGACGATCAAACTAGCCAGGAATCCGCAAACTGCCCCCAACGCCGTCACGGCTGTGGCACTCATTAGGTTGGACCCACTACCCACAGCGGCTCTCGCCACTTGATAGGGAGGGGGAAGAAGGTAGGCAGGCACGTCGAACGCCCATACCACGCCCTGCCATGCGGCCAGCACACATCCGAGCAGTATCAGCGGGGGAATCAACTTCCTTGACAACATCCGTTTCACTTGGGCAGACTCCGCAATTGGCATCCGATTTTTCCCGTTAGGGACGCGAATTCGGAACGACTTCGCAGTTCAGCATTCCGAGGGTACGGGAAGGGAACAGAGATCTCGCCGAGCAATCGGCCTGGATGGCTGCCCATGATCATGACACGTTGCCCCAGATACGCAGCTTCGGCCACGTTATGCGTCACAAACAGGGCCGTCCATTTCTGCTCGCTCCACAAACGAAGCAGCGTCTCATTCAACTCCTGCCGCAACAGATCGTCCAATGCCGCGAACGGCTCGTCCAGGAGCAGAATTTGCGGCTGCAATACCAACGCGCGAGCCAGCGAAACGCGCATTCGCATCCCGCCCGACAGCATTCGCGGATACTTCTTCCGGTCGGAATCGTGCAGCCCTACCATTCTCAAGCCGGCATCAATGCGCTCCTGCTGATCACCCGCACCGACCTGAGCCAACTGCAGAGGCAACCGGATGTTCTCGACGACCGTGCGCCAAGGCAGCAGGTTCGGTTCTTGAAAGACGTATCCGCACCTCCCGTCCGATGCGCCCGTCAACGACCCAGATGTCGGGTCCGTTAGCCCCGCGACAAGTCGTAGCAAGGATGTCTTGCCGCAGCCGGAAGGCCCGACCAGCGACACAAACTCGCCCGATGCAATCGAGAAGTGCAGGTCGTCCAGCACGGTCGAGTGACCGCTGTAACAAAGCCCCAATCCACTGGCCTCCAGCGGCGGGCGTCGATGTGGTTCGATGCCGATCATCGTCTTCTCACCAGTGTAC
>CAYNDU010000509.1:0-4655 GCA_964395615.1 uncultured Pirellulaceae bacterium
CCTTGCCGGATCTGTTCACTGCGGCCGGATTGAGCTATTATGCACGCCCAGGAAGTGGGGCGTCGATCCGAAGTCGTTTACAAGTGAGAATTGGCAAAGCGTGAACTACGAGTACCTTGCATCAGAATCGGACCTGCAGAGTTTTTGCAAGGACATTGCCGGATCCCAACGCATCGGATTCGACACGGAATTCGTGTCCGAGGACCGGTACTTCCCACATCTCTGTTTGATTCAGGTCGTGGCCGATTCGAAACTGGCCATCATCGATCCGCTTGAAATCAGCGATCTCAACTGCTTCTGGCGGATGTTGGCACAAGGTGACCATACAACCATCGTCCATGCCGGTCGCGAGGAATTTCGGTTCTGTCAGCGGGCCATCGGAGCGCGACCTGTAAACTGGTTTGACACCCAGTTGGCCGCCGGTTTGATTGGGCTGGATTACCCCGGCGCCTATGGAACGCTCATCAGCCGGCTATTGAGTCACAAGCTCTCCAAGGGCGAGACGCGAACCGATTGGCGACGTCGACCGCTCAGTGATCGACAGTTGGATTACGCACTGCAGGACGTTGTCTACCTGGAAGATCTGTATCGCGAGATCATGGCCCGCACGCGGAAACTCCAACGAGAGAGCTGGCTGAAGGAGGAGCTGACTGCCTGGCAGGACCAACAGGAAAACGACGAAAAGGTAGAGCGATGGCGTCGAGTCTCTGGCATTTCCGGTCTCACGCGTCGCCAAATGACGGTTGCTCGCGAATTATGGAGATGGCGAGACGAGCAAGCTCAAGCTCGCGACGTGCCTGCCAAACGGGTTCTGCGCGACGACCTGCTCGTCGAGTTATCCCGGCGGGGCTCGGCCGATCCCAAGAGGATTCGGGCCGTACGAGGCATGGACTGGCGTAAACTACAGCGATCGATTCCCGAAATCGCCGCGTCCATTGCCAAGGGTCTGGCCGTTCCGGATGCATCGTGTCCGAGTCCAGGCAAACGTTCGCAGCGGCCACCCTTCACACTGCTAGGACAGTTCCTGTCAACCGCCGTCAACAGCATGGCCCGATCCCATCACGTTGCACCCTCTCTGGTCGGATCGGTGGAGGATGTCCGCCGTCTGATCGCTCATCACCTCGGATATCCAAACGCCGAAAAACCGCGATTGGCCACTGGTTGGCGAGCAACGGTGGTTGGCCAGGTCGTCAACCGGCTTCTTGACGGCGAGTTAGCAATCCAGATTTCGGAACCCGAGTCCGACCGGCCGCTTTCGCTCATCGACATGGCAACAAAAGAGGACGTCACCTCGGCCGATAACGAGGCAACGTCCTGACAAGCCCCCCAAGATTATTCGGATTACCGGCGAGCCGGTGTCGGCACATTGCCCTGTGCGGCCGCAGATGGTGATTGGCCATACTGCTCAGTGTCATAGAACCGAGTGCTCTCCTCGGTCACAAGTTTCGTCTCCGGATTTTCACACGTTAGCTCGGCACGGAATCGCAGATTTCCACTGGTAGCAGCCCGGGCCGTCACCTTGAGAGTGACCTGGCCGCCGGCTGGTATCGCGTCGATCGTGTCGAAGATGACCTGGCCCGGCACGATGCGAGATTGGTGCCCGCGAGCCGACGAGGGCTCGATACCCTCGGAAAACTGAGCGACGAGGTCGATCTTCCGAGCTTCCTTGGTGCCTCGGTTGAGCACTTGGATTTCGTAGACGACGTCCTGTCCCATGGGAATCGGCCCCTTGGGATCGTTGGCAATGAGTTTCAAATCGGCGATGGCCTCGACGTTGGTGCGGCCGGCAGCCGACGCCGAGAGTTTCTTTCCTCCGCGCAGCCGTGCCACCAGTTGATTCCATCCGGACTCGTTCAGTTGGCATTGCACCGTGTAAACCTGTGCCGCTCCGGCAGCCAATGTTCCGAGTCGCCATTTGGGCTGAGCCGAGGTGACCGCTTTCTTGTCGATGCCGATTCCCTCTCCCGCACCGTGCGGTAGCTCCAATTCGAGGATGACGTCGGTAGCCTCGGCGTCACCCGTATTGGCAACTCGAATTTGATACGCGGCGCTCGAGCCGGCGAACAACATGGGCGGAGCGACAATCGTTACGGCCAACTTCGGTTGCCGCACCACGACTTGATGGGCGGCCGCCACGGTCAACTCGCCATCCGCCGTCGCGTCGGCCTGGATCTTCATGGCGCCCGGCTGCTGAGCCGAAAAGTCAATCTCCAGGCTCCGACTGGCACCTGCTTCGAGCGTGCCGATCGGATTTGGCCTCGCCGCAACGCCCGTGGCACCGACTCGCACCATCACGTTCTCGGCCGGTCCGTTACCCTCGTTGCGCAGAGTTACGGTAAAGACCTTCGTGTCGCCGATCTGCATCTCCGCCGGACCCTCGATGTCCATTGCCAACACCGGTTGCTGGACTTCGACACGCGCGGTGATCGGTACCGGCCGCAACATCCAGTCGACGCGCAGGTCGATGGAACGGTTCTTGGTTGCTTTCAAAACAACCTGCAATTCTTGTTGCGACCCGCCCGGAACCTTGTCCAACTCCCAGACCAGCCGCCGACCCGCTTCCTCCTGCTTCTCAGCAACCGACCCGACAGCGGCTTCGGTCCGTACAACCTGCACCGTTTCGGGGATCGAGACGTAGACCAGGAGGCGATCGGCTGAAGCCGTACCTTGGTTGACCAGCTGGACGCGGTAGACGGCCGGCTTGCCGACGGTCATCGCGTCGGGTCCGACCAGCACTGCACGCATGGTCGGCCCCTGGCCAACGGTCGAGAGTGATCTGGTTCCTTGTTGGGGCATGCGATGATAGGGGATCGCCCCGGCTGTCGTTTCGCTCGTCTTCGGTCGGCGTGCCGTGCGCAGTTCCGTCGGCGCGGATGGGGTCACCCGTTGCGTGGGCAACGAGCCCCGCCCCGCCGCACTGCCGATAGGCGCCGCATTGCCCGACTCGACGCCCGTTCTGCTCGGTGCCGTTCTGCCCGGTATCGTTCTGCCCGGTATCGTTGTGCCAGAAGAGCGAGTTGGCGTCGGTCGCTTGACCAGGACCGACCGAAGTTGATCGGGTCCCGCAACAACCGCCGCCTCGCCGGAACCGGAGCCGGAATCCGGTCGTGTGGCAACGTGTTGAATATTCCCGGCCCCCGTCTCTGACGGGAGTGGATACTCGGAGGACACCGAATTCCGAATCGCCTTGAGACGATTGGCAAGGCTCGACGAGGGCCCCACCACTTGTGGCAACTCGGCCGGCGCGGCCGACCCGTTCGCCCCTGACGCGCTATGAACGCCCGGGTCCTCGGCTCGTGCCAGGGCGACCAGCAGGGTGGCGGCAACACAGGCCGTGAGACTTAACAGCCAGGCAGTTGGCGGAGCTTTTCGAAGCATAATGGTCATCCTGATCGGGATCCGCGTGGGGGTATCGGCGCGTAGCATGTATCGGTTATTTCAATACGGCGGGTTTAAAGAAGTTTGCCGAAAAAATAGACTGGGTAGGTTCGTAGCCTGACACGCCTACTCCATCGGGTGCTTTCCCATGCCGAATGCCGACGAACCGAACCTGACGCGACGTCAGAAAATCGAGGCCATGTTGGTCGAGGACCCGAGCGATCTGTTCTTGCAGTACAGTTTGGCGATGGAGTTGCAGAAGGAGTCGCGCTACGAGGAGGCCCTGGCCGCGTTCGAGGAGCTAATGGAAGGTGAAACGGCCCATGTTGCCTCGTTCTTTATGGCCGCACAACTTCTCGCGAGACTTGACCGCGCGAACGACGCGCGCCGAACTTTGCGCTCCGGAATCGAGCAGGCGCGGCGGCAGAACGACCAGCACGCAGCAGCGGAAATGAGCGAGTTCCTGGCCTCGTTGGGCGGCGAGTAACGGCCGACCCCCCCCAAGACCCCGAAATGACCGAGTTTATCTATTTCGACATCGGCAACGTTCTGCTGTTCTTTGACCACCATCGCGCGTGTCGGCAAGTCGGACCCCTGGTCGGATTGTCAGCCGCCGAAGTCTACCGGCGTTTGTTTGACCCGGCCCATTTGGCCCGATACGAAACCGGGCAGATTTCAAGCCAACAGTACTATCAAGTGCTGACGACCCGGGATTGGCCCGGCGATGGCCCGGACAGCGTGAATCGCGTCGGTCGCGACTCGTGTCGTGAGGAAGACCGAACTGGCGTCGAGCGCGTTCCGGACTCCGTCATCGCAACGGCCAGTGACATCTTCCAGCTCAACACGTCGGTGGTGCCGATCGTCACCCAGTTGCAGAGTGCCGGTTATCGGCTGGGTGTCTTGTCCAACACGTGCGCCTCGCACTGGCAGTTCATCAGCCGGGGTCGTTATTCACTGTTGAGTGACTTCTTTCCGGTACGCATACTGAGTTTCGAGCAACAGTGCCTCAAGCCGCAGGGGCAGATTTATGAGCGGGCAATCGAGGCAGCCGGCGGGGTCGGTGCCGACCGGATCATCTTTGTCGATGACAGGGCGGAGAACGTCACTGGAGCCCGGGAGGCGGGCCTCGATGCCGTCCGGTTCCACAACGCTTCGGAGCTGGCCGCTGACTTGCGGGGCAGGGGAGTGGCCTTCAATTATTGAATGGACCAGTGAGCCACCGAGGGTAACGAGTTCGATCAGAAGAATGGCCTCTCACGGAGTCACAGAGGCACGGA
>CAYNDU010000510.1:0-4646 GCA_964395615.1 uncultured Pirellulaceae bacterium
GGTAAAGGGGTCAGGAGTCAATTGCCGGAACGGCCCGGAGGGTGCTTCGCACAATTGACTCCTGACCCCTTTACCTCCGTCGCCATCGTGACGAGAATTCGCCGCCGCATGCCGCCGACATGTCCTCTGGGCCGAGGAAAAAGAAGAACTAGCCGGTCAGCGGGACGGGACGCGTGTCTCGTGGCCGATTGTGCTGGTCCACCAGTATCACCTTCGGTCGATGGTTGGCCGTTTCGGCGTCGTCATAACCAGCATAACTGGCAATAATCACCAGATCGCCTTCTTTGACGCGCAGGGCAGCCGCCCCGTTTATGCAGATTTCACCCGAACCGGGTGGAGCGACAATGGCATAGGTCGTCAGCCGTTGCCCGTTGGAGATATCGTAAATGTCGACCTGTTCGTACTCGAGAATGTCCGCCGCCTGCAACAGATCCGCATCGATGGAAACGCTTCCTTCGTAATCCACGTCCGCCTGGGTCACTGTCGCCCGATGGATTTTTGACTTCAACAGCGTTCGTTGCATCGTCCCATCTCAAAAGACCCGCACTACCGCGCACCGAAGCGGCTCGACGCCGCAAAACGTCCGCCGCATGGAAACCGCCACTCGTCGAATGATACAGAAGCAATTATACAGAAGCCGGGCCGATTGGGAAGTGAAACGGTCGGAGCTCCGTTTACCGGGGGTTAGCAGTCGTTTTCCCCCCCGAATCCTGTTCGGCTGCATCCGCGGGCCAATGGGTCGAGTATTACGGCAGCAGTCGATAGGCGAAGATGTTGTCTCTGACAACGATATGAACCTTGTCTTCGCCGGGAGCCAGATCGTACCGATCGACCTCTGCCCCCTGGTCATCGATCAGCACCACGTGTTGGGGGCGGGGCAGATCCCAAGGTAGTTCACTCCAGTTCAAGTCGAAGGATGTTTGTCCGGGAACCGTCTCGGGAAGCGGAGTGAGTTCAAGGCGGTTGTTGACGACCGTCATTCTGCAGCCCCCACTTGTCGTGATGGGGCCGAACGGCACGCTACGCCGGTTCGGGTTGTACCGCGCCCGATAAGGGTCGGCGGCCGCTTGAAACGGCTTCCAGACAGCCTGCGCCGGTTGGTCCAGGTCCTTTCGTATTTGAATGCTCCCGACTCGTGTTCGCCGATCACCGCGATCCGGACCCGTCAACGCCAACCGTTGACCGGTCTTCGGATGGTAGAAGCCAAAACAGAATTCGTATTCGACCCCCTCGAGTGCCGATTCCGGCAGGGTCGCAATAATACGAGTGGTGACACCATCGGCCACTCGGTGATCGGCGGGCGTAGGAGGTGTGGCTTGAAAGGCAATGGCACCGTCCGAGTCGCAAAAATGGAAAAACGGATGCCAGCCCTCCGGTAATGGGACGGACGCTTGCCAATGGAGGGCCAACTCAATTTTCCCGTCGGCCAGGTTCTTGATCTCAGCAACCTCCACGCGAACGGGCAGTCGGCGTTCCAACCGGCCACGTGCATTCACATAGACCTGTTGTTTCGACCAGGCACTCTCGACCACCAGGCCCTCGCGACGCTCAATGCTCGAGACGATCTTCCCCTTCTCGGTCTCTATTTCTGCTCGATAACCGTAAGGGGGCAGGAGACAACCGGCCACGGACCAGTCTTGATCGCTACGGTTGATCCACACCTGGCCTCGGTCGGACCAACGAATGAGCTGGCGATGGATATCGTCTTCAACAAATTCGACATCCTCGATTCTCCGCTGTGCCAGGGCTCGGGACGTCTCTTGAGTCAGCCAGTATTTGCGCACAACGTCGCGGCCAAATGGTCGCGAGACCATGGCAGGATGTCCGGTCATCATTTCGGTTGTTAGATAGTCGTCACTGTAGATGCCGTGCATCCGGCGATCGAGGCCCGAGCAGTAACGCGATTCGTATCCGGCACCATGCAAGATGAATCGATCATGATGGGCCGCGTCAAACCAGGGGATTCTCTCGGCATCCCGGCATGGCCAGTTCCAGACGGCCCAGCCGTAGTCTCCTTCCAGGGGCGTACCGACACGCAGGTGATTCGCCTGCGCCCCATCCAGCCAGCCGATCAACTGATCATGACCGCTCTCTGAGATCTGCGGCGCCCGATCTCCGAGGAAGTCACGAATCCAGGCGAAGGACTCGCGCCAAATGTCGCGAGTCGACTGGGCTGTATGGAATTCTCCTTTCGAAGTCCAATACTCGTACGGTCGGATGCTTGACCAGACGTCGATGAAATAGGCCGTGGGCGCCAGTTGATCGCGTATCTGTCGTAAGTTGGCCTGCAAAAACGACTCAACTCGGTCCGGCCGGTATCGATAGCTTTGTGCCTGCCGTCCTTTATTCAGCCAGGCTCTAACGGGCGTCCCATCTTGACCGAATGCGATCACCTTGTCGTACGAAAACCCCCTGGCATCCGGGTAGAAATCAATGTAGTTGTCATGCAGGGCCAGCGGCACGCCTTTGGCTCTGCAGTCGTCAATCATCCGGCGCAGTTCGTCCGTCGTTCCCAACTTCGGATTGGGAGGAAAGATCTCGGGCAGACGATAATCGTAGCCCCAGCGTTGCCAATTGTGCCAGACGACTGCCGAATCGGTCAGGCCGTACCGAAACGCGCGCTGCAGGTCGGCTCGGCTTGATCCGTATTTGCCGCCCCAAAGATCAAACACGAATCTCCCGGCCAGTTTCTCGACACCAGCCGCCGCTCGCAAGCCATTGGTCGAACGCCACTGCTTGACAGCCTGCCAGACGGTTGGTGCGGGGATCCACTGACGCCGCTGGCTTCCCGAAACGTGTAACGAAGCGTGTTTTGCCGCGGGCTGCACATCCAGGCGTGTCGGTGGTACGTCTGCTGCTTCCACCAACGCAAGGCCCGGTGCGAACTCATAGCCCACGAACGATGTCGAGAGGCGGTGCCCGTCAAATGACAATTGGAAAGGGCCTGGATGGTCGACAACGTTTCCCGTGCCTGCGTAGACCCGTTCGAGAGGAAGATCCCATTGCCCCACCGCCACATCCTCCAGGTGCACATCCATCCACGGCCGTGCCGCGGGCACGTTTTCCAGACGACATGCCATACCGATGGCGGTCTGTTCAACGGATAACCGGACGACCAGCGTAAATGTCCCTCTTGGGCTATCGAAAAAATGCCGACAAAGGACTTCCCCGCTCGGTTCGCGTGACATTTCGATCCTGGTCAATCGAGCGGGCGAGCCGGGATCATCGAGCCGAAAACCGGCGGCCCGTACGTGAAGTCCGTGCGCGCTAAGCCGTTGCCGATCGTTGCCAATCCGCAACTGCATGTCCAGGAGACCTCGCACACCCGGTACGACCTCCGCCAGGTACGTCTGACCTCCGCTGCTCAGCGTGCCCAACGTCAATGGTGTAGTTGATGATCGATCAGGCCCCTGTTTGGCCTTTGGTTCTCCGATATGCAGCGTCGGTCGCCCCCAGAAGGACAAATCCCAACCCGTATTGCGTTCGGGACCGGGGTGACATTCCAGTTGCAAACGGACGGTGCGGCCGGCAAACCGTGACAAGTCGACCCGAGCGGGCTGCCACGTGTAGGCAGTCGTATGCCGTTCGAATACGGTTTCGCCGAGTTCTCCAGCAGGCGCATCTCCACGGGCGACGCGAACGCGATGCGTGACGCCGTCACTCTCTCCTCCGGGGTTCATGGCATTGGCAAACGTCAGTTGAACGGTTGCGTCTGCCGGCAGCTCCAAGGGAAACTCGACGAGCATCGTCCCCGCGTGACCTCCGTACCAGGGCGGGTGCATTGCGATTGCATCACGTTGATCGCCGTCGAGCGTTTGTGAACGAACGGCAAGGCTCGCATGGGTCACTGCCTCACTTCCCTCAAAACCGACCGGCAGAGTTATCGAAGGGCCGTCAAAATCCTGAACGACAACGCGTCTTAAGGGCAGCTGCCATAATGACAGAATACTGTCTCTATCGAGAGCGATTGGACGCCAGGCCAAAACGGGTCGCGCGACCGATGATCCGTGAGGGACCGGCACATTCCGCACTTCCATAATTAGAATCGGATGTGCGACCAGGGACGGGGACGGCGACTGGGACGCGACCACAGCGTGAATCGGATACAGCGCGTTATGCGTGCCTTGACCGACGATCACCTGCAAAGGAATCGTCGTTGACGCTCTTGGTGGAACTTTAAACGGTCGCGGGTTCTTGCCGACGATCTGCCAACGGTCGATCACGTTCAGTCGGACGGTTCCTGCCAGCAATTGGTCCGATGCGTTGGTCAGTTTCAACGTCAGCGCGATCGGTACGTCCACCTCCGAGACGGACTCGGGCCCGGTCAGCTCGGCGGTCAGCGGTCCCGCCTTGTCGACCGGCGGGTCATAGGCGCGTGCCGCGGGATGATTCGCAAACAGGCAGACCAGGCTTGAAACGTTCAGGAGGCATCGCGAGAATCGTGGCATGTCGGGCCTCGGTGGGGCGTGGCGGGATGGACGCCATCCTACAACCCGGGGCCCAGCCTCTCAAGGCTCGATGCGTGCGATTTCCAGAGTCACCGCCTCTCTGCGTACCGACGCCGCTGGTGCGCGCTTAAAAAGCGCGTAACCGTTCACGGCCTTGGCCGTGAACGGTTACCGCTCGGCAAAGGTGGGCCGGCTGTG
>CAYNDU010000511.1:0-4639 GCA_964395615.1 uncultured Pirellulaceae bacterium
CACAAATTGCCCACGTCATTTCCGAGTCGACGTGTCTGGATCCGTCTGGAGATTAAGGACGGGGATGATCGATCCATTTTCGTCTCCGGGGCGTTCAATCGTCAGGGACAACTAATCGGACCGGACGGCAGCCCCCTGCCGTCCGAATTGGCGGGCGGCCCGATATTGCCGCATCGACAACGGATTACCAAGCCGACCGAAGTACAAGTTTACGAAGCCGTCATGGCCGACAAGAACGGAAAGGCGACGGCAACACTGCTTCGCGGTGCCTCGTATTTGAAAGACAACCGACTGTTGCCTCGTGGTTGGAGTTCGACGCATCCAGATGCCGAACAAACGGCGCCGGCCGGCGTAAATGAGGATCCTGATTTTCGTGACGGACGCGACGTCGTCGTCTACGAGGTTCCTGCCGTCGGCCAAGGCCCCTGGACGGTACATGCGATGCTTGTCCTCCAGGTCCTTTCGGCACGCGACGCCTCCGAACTGGTGACGATCGACACGCCGGAAGTGCGACGCTTCCATCGGCTCTATCAGTCGACCGATCGTCGCCCCGAATTGATTTCGTCCGTGCAGTCGACCGTCAACGCGAAGCGACCGTGATGGTGGGTCGTGAAGGAGGAACGTGAAGCTCGAGGGGGCCAAACGGCCGACTTCCCAATGGACCCGGAAAACGCGGACCAAGTTGGGCCTGGGATGATGCCGAAGAAATCCGCAACGGCGATCCGATTGGCAAATCCTCGCCGTGTCGATACGCAACGACGACAATCCCCACAGACGGGGGTGATGCACTACTTAATGTTGGGTAGATTCTGAGTTCGGTGATCGGCCGCCCACGCAGCATTATTTGACATAGATTCTCGGACAGTTAGAATCTGGCCTATGTCTTTCGTCATTGCTAGAGAATGCCGACGACGGATTGGGTGTGTGAATCCGGTCGGCATGCGTTGACGAACGGCAGGCGAGCTGATCGTGCCGCTCGGACCGGAGCGGCATCTCTTCGCAGGTCTTTTCTTCGTTTGTTCGTGGCAGCGGATCAAGTTGTCGCGGCTTTTCGAACACCGATCTTCGTTGTTCGAAGGCCATGTCGGGGGAGAATCAACAGCCATTCGGCTCGGGTGCCGGCACGGTTGTCGCTTGGGCGAAGACGCATTGGTTGCAGAATGCGGATGAGCCTTCGCCGGCAACATTGGCCGTTGAGTTCATTCACAAGAACGCAGATTGAAGGTTGTTCCGGGAGGTAATGATGCATCGTCGAGATTCATTCAAGGCAGGCACGCTCGTTGGACTTTTGACTCTGCTAGCGATCGGGTTCGGTGGCAACCGTGTGTCGCTGGCGGGTTCGTTTGAGGTCTCCAACTGGCGCGAGTTGGTGGATACGTACAGCCGACTGAATGCGGCGCAGTTCCTTTCTCGGGCAACGTTTGGGCCGACCGAAGCGGAAGTCGACAAGTTGGCCAAAGAAATTCGGGAGAAGGGCCGCCGGCGAGCTCTGTCGAAATGGATTGACAAACAGTTCGAGAAGCCGGTCTCGCACCACCACGACCTGATTGGTCAGATGTTGCAGACGGACGGGTTTTCAGCTACCGACACGGGCATCAACCACACGCGTTACCGGCACCACGCCTGGTGGCACCGAGCGATCACGGCCGAGGACCAGCTTCGGCAGCGGATGGCCTGGGCGTTGGCACAGATCGTCGTCGTTGGCCAGAACACGGGTGTCTTCAACCAACTGAATCTGGATGCGACGGGCCAGCCCCGTTGGCTGGGGATAACGGACTACTACGACATGTTGGTCGACAACGCGTTCGGCGATTATGGGACGCTACTGGAGGACGTCACGTTTCATCCGATCATGGGGGTCTACTTGAGCCACGTTCGGAACCCGAAGGCCAATCCGGCCATCGGTCGTTACCCGGACGAAAACTACGCTCGGGAAGTGCTCCAGTTGTTCTCGATCGGTCTTTACATGCAGAAATCGAACGGCCAGTTTCGACGCGACCGGAACGGACAGCTCATCCCTACCTATGACAACGAGACAATCAAGGCGTTTGCGAGGATCTTCACGGGATTGAGTTACGCCCGAGCACCGAACTTCTGGCGGGCGCCGATCAACTTCCACGAGCCGATGATCATGTTCGACAACATGCATGATCCTGGCCCGAAGACGTTGTTGCGTGGCAAGGTAGTGGAATCTCCGGGTAACGGTGGGGCCGAGATCAGGCAGGCACTGGACAATATTGCAGGCCACCCGAATGTTCCACCATTCATCGCGCGTGCCCTGATTCAACGGTTTGTCAAGTCCAACCCGTCGAAGGGATATATCTGGCGAGTCGCCCGAGCGTTTCGCAACAATGGGCATGGCAAACGGGGTGATTTCAAAGCCGTCATCAAGGCCGTTTTGCTCGACCGTGAAGCACTGTCGTCCCAGTACTATCGGTTCCGCCGCAAGCCGTTACGTATCGTCGTCAGAACACGTGGGACCGAGTATTCGCGACTGCGTGAACCCGTCTTGCGTTACACGGCCATGATCCGAGCACTTCGCCCGACAACCGACTATGCGAACGGATACTTCATGTTGCCGTCGCAAGAGAGCAACATGAACCAGGGCCCTTACCTTTCCCACCACGTGTTCAATTTCTATTCGCCCGATTATCAGCCCCCCGGTGACATCACCAACTATACACCGTCGCGACGGATTCCCAATGGCGATCTGTATGCACCCGAGTTCGAGATTCTCACGTCGGTGATAGCCAATCGATTTGCGAATCGCCTGCGATCCGACCTGAACGACGCCACCGCCAATTTCACGATACTCTGGCGCGGAGGCGTGAATCCACTGAAGTGCAATGTGTCATTTGATCTTGGGCCGGAAACGGACCTTGCCGCCGATCCGGCGGCGCTGCTCCAACATCTCGACCTCTTGCTCTGCCACGGAACGATGAGCGACAAGACGCGGGCGATCATCGCCGACGTCATATCGCAAGTCACGGCGGATCCTCTCTGGCGAGCCAAGGGGGCCGTTCTATCGGTCCTGACATCGCCCGAATGTGCCTGTGACGAGTGATCCGTCACGCGTCGGATCCTGTGGAATCATGAAACAAGTATGTTGAGGTAATAACGATGCACGACAAGACGCAAGAACAGCTCAAGCAAGCCGTTTCAAGACGGGCCTTTTTGAAGTACTCGGGCGGATGTACCGCGCTGACCTCGGCCGCCGTGGTCAGCACGATGCTGCAACTCAAGACCATGAATTCGGCCGTTGCCGCTCAAGGTGGCCTGCCCGGCTATAAGGCATTGGTCTGCCTCTTCCTGCACGGAGGTGCCGACTCCTTCAATATGCTCGCACCGCTCAACGCGAACGAGTACGCGGATTACAAGACCGTGCGTGGTAACCTCGCACTGAATTACGATCCGAACGATGCGCCAAACAGTCAATTGATCAAGATCATTGACAGCACTCGCGGTGATTTCGGTATGCACAAAGGTCTGGCAGGGATGGCCGAGCTCTATGGTCAAGGAAAAGTCGCCTGGCTGGCCAATGTCGGCAGCCTGGTCGCTCCGACCGACCAGGGCTCCTACGGGGCCAGGCAGAATCTCCCGCTCGGCCTGTTTTCACACGCCGATATGATCCGGCACTGGCAGTCGTCCGTACCCCAGTCTCGCGCTCAGCTCACAGGCTGGGCCGGGCGCATGGCCGACCTGCTTACCGATACCGTCAATCAGCATCCGACGATCTCGATGAGCATGGCGATGAATTCGGTCAATCTCTTTGAAACGGGCGAACGCGTGGTGCCTTACATCATCGGCACTTCAGGCGCCACTCCCTTGTATGGATACGGCGGGAACTGGGTTCCAAACAAGATCATGACCGATACGACCGACCAGATTCTGGCCGAAACGTATCGCAATCTGTTTGAAAAGACGCATGCCAATGTGCGACGAGCATCGATTGACGCCGCCCAGGAATTCAATAATGCCACCGGCGGTGTGACTCTCCAAACGGTTTTCCCAAGGACGGCACTCGGCCGCCAACTGGAGATGATTGCAAAGACCATCGGTGCTAGTGGGACGCTCGGGCAGACTCGACAGATCTTCTTCCTGGAACGTGGCGGATGGGACCACCATGACGGTGTTCTCAACAAACAGGCGGCCATGTTGCCCGAAATCGATGCGGCACTCCGAGCGTTTTACGATGCCACGGTTGAATTGGGGGTTGGCAATGACGTCACCACCTTCACTTCCTCCGACTTTGCCCGAACGATGTCCTCCAATGGTAATGGTTCCGATCACGCCTGGGGAGGCAATCACATGATCATGGGGGGAAGTGTCCTTGGAGGGCGCATCTACGGTGAGTATCCGGCCTCGTTGCGGCTTGGAAATACGCAGGATGTTGGACGTGGCCGCTTAATCCCAACGACCAGCGTGGACGAATATGCGGCGGAGCTCGCCTTGTGGTACGGGCTGACGGAAGCCGAAGCAAAAACCGTACTGCCGAACCTCTCGAACTTCTATTCGTCCGGTTCGCCCATCGGTTTCTTGCCGACCGTGTGACACGGAGAAAACACTCCCGCCACCGCTCGGCGCCCCCAGGGCGCTCGAGCGGACGCTTGCCAGGTTCATACAGGCCGGAGGGAAAGGG
>CAYNDU010000512.1:0-4634 GCA_964395615.1 uncultured Pirellulaceae bacterium
CGGGGGTGCGTGTACCTTTCGTTGCCACGGGCAGCTTGCCCGTGGTAGACGCCGCGCATCCGCGAACCATCGAAACCGGTCGACCAGGAAAGGGAAAGCCCGGCTCCTGCGGGCAAGGTTACCCTCAGGTACGGGAACGCGCGCAACAGGGGCCGTCAATTCACCCAGACGGGGCTGGAGATGGCCTCTTCGTTGTTTTCTTGAACCACGCGTACATAGTAGTACGAGGAGGGTGCGGCCACAAAATCTCTATCACGCCAACGTATGGTCGCGTTGAAAGCCTGCGGCTCGGCCACGTGGACGACCTGGCCATTCTTCTTGATCTGAATCTCTGAAATCCTGTCCGTGCCTGCGACAGAAACCACGATTTCCGGGGCCGATCGAGTCGTAATCTCGCTCCCCATGGGCTGACCGTTTACGTCCAGGTTCAGCACGATCCGGTCGCCGCTGGTCGCGTAGACTCGACGATCATACAGCGCGCGAAAGATCGATTCTCGAGTCCGCTCGGCCGCAACCACGGCGACGGCCGCCATGCCGATTTCCTGATGATCCCAGTCGTAGGTCGGTTTCAAGTACCCGTACCCAGGATTACCGAAGTGGCCGTCCGTGCTGGCCATGATTCCAAGTCGATGGCCGTTCTGAAGATAGGTGAGGGCCCAATCCTCGCTGCGTCGATGTTCGCTGAAGATCTCGACCATTCGCTGGACCTTTGGATCGTGCCACTTCGGATTCCCCTTCCGCCCACCGTAATGCGGGATACAGAACACGTTACGATCGCGCAGACGCCGGTTGAGTTCCGCGAATACGTCGGTGATCGTCTCTTGCTTCGGGTCCGTTCCATGGTACATCTGCAAGTTCGATCGGTTGTACATCAGTGTTGAACGCAGCAGAGGCGGGTCGTCACCCAGGAAATAGCAATTGTGGTCTCCACCAAGCCGAGTCGTACCGCTCCACTCATAGGCTTGGAACGTGACGAACCTACCAGGTTGGTAATATTGATTCGTGATCTTTTTCGAGTGCTCCCACATTTCATCGAGAACCTCGAATGCATGGTCGGTCACGGCGCAAAAATCGAGCCCCGCCACGCGCTGGGCAAAGTCATAGAATTCTTCAACCGTGCCA
This sequence comes from uncultured Pirellulaceae bacterium, assembly GCA_964395615.1. GTDB lineage: Bacteria > Planctomycetota > Planctomycetia > Pirellulales > Pirellulaceae > CAYNDU01. The sequence continues at coordinate 1,123 of CAYNDU010000512.1, forward strand.
CGGCCATCTGAAAAAAGCGTGTGACCGTGCAGGTCACCCCATAACAGCAATTTGTCCGGGCGATCGTCCCGTACGATCATTGGGTTTCCCGTCGCCTGTCTCCTGCCGTCATCTACGCTCAAGCGATACGTGCCGGGCCTGCGTAATAACACCGACTCGAACCGATGGACTCCCCGATCGGTTGACGAGAACGTGTAGGCCGGGGGAAGCTCGGCGTCCGGCTCCGCGCGCCATCGCACGGTCCCGCGGTACGAGGCGGCCGGATTGCCGAACCGATCTTCGGCTCTCACCAGACACCACGTCCTCTGACCTGCCTGGCCGTCGGAAGGGACCGTTACGCTCAGGCGTTCCGCCGGGCCGGCCACGATCTCGATGGCCGGGCTCTTTCCCAACGGTAAGTACTTTCCGCTACCGTGGGCATCGACGTACGTCTTAAAGACAAAACAGGATTCATCGAACGGTTGCACGCGGATACCGGCCGATCCCCGCGAGCGGTCGCCATACGTGAGTTCCAGCGACTCGCCCGGATCAAGACCTTTGTCCGACAGCCTGATTTCCACTAACCGTTGCCAGGCAAAGTACTGACTGCTGAGTTCTCGGGTCGGCTGGCAGCGGATCGCCAGTTTGCGGACCGGAGTCGACCGGGCGGTCAAGTATCCGTCGCCGGAAGGGTCCGTGGTCTGGGGCATGGTCCAACACGGCAGATGACGCATGGCGACTCGGATGCCGCCGCCGGGTGCGATTCCCGCTTTTCCCGCGTGATAGACAAATCTCCATGTCTGGTAGGAGTAGACAGGGACTTGATCCGGCCCAATCAACTGGGCGGAACCGATCCCCAACCGACGACCCTCGGCGACCGCTGCATCCTCGTACGAGTTCGGCACGAGGCCGAGGAGCCGCGGCTCATGGGAATCCGCCCGGATCGGAACGAGCAGCAGGATCATCAGCCACGGGGCCCGCAGGAGTCTGGTCGAAGCCATGACCATTCCTTTGCGAAAAAGTCTCTTGCGAATGAGCATCGGCATGTTCGCCCGCAGATCGACTTGCTGAACGGGCGTTTGGCTTGGGAGGTTTCCCTGCAAACCGGCGTGTCCAGGAACCGTTTGTCGATCGCCTAACGAGCGGCACTTGGTGCCGACTGGTCCTTGTTCAACGTTCCGTTGGTAACACAAATGGGCGTGGGCACCATGACCATCTGACGCGAGTAAGACAATTCGCCCGATTCCTGGCCAATTTCGAACACACTGATGTTATTACTGTCACGGCCGGCGGCTAACAGCCAATGGCCGGTCGGGTCGATATTGAAATTCCGTGGCCAGCCTCCGCGTATCGGCTCACACTCGATCAATGTCAATCGCCCGTCATCGTGGCGAATCCGGTAGGCCGTGATCGTATCGTGACCGCGGTTGGCGGCATACACGAACTTGCCCGACGGATGGACACGGATCTCCGAGGCGCTCACGAACTTCTCTTTGGCCTTGACTTCATCCGAGACGGTCGGGATCGTCTGCACAGCGTTCATTGTGCCCCGTTTCGCATCGTAGTCGAACACGGTTACCGATAGGCCCAATTCGTTAAGCACATAGATGTACTTTCCCGACGGGTGGAATTTCATATGCCGTGGTCCGCCGCCGGGCGGAGCCTGCCCAAATCCATGAGGTTCCAATCGAGCACGGTCCACGTCCAGCCGATAGATGAGCACTTTGTCCATGCCGAGATCGGGGACGAAGACAAACCGATTGTCGGGCGACGTTCCGACCCAATGGGCGTGCGGTTTTTCCTGGCGCCCGGCCACCACTTTTGATCCTCCCTTGTGTTCGATCAACTGAGACCGTTTTCCGATCGACAGATCGGCAGCCAGTGGGAAAATCGCCGTCGACCCGCTGCCATACTGAGCGGTGATCAGAACACTGCCGGTACGATCAGTGGTCAGATGAGTGGCACCGCCGGCACCGACCGGTTGCGAATTGATCATTGTCAGCCGGGTGGGTTGACCGGCCGCTTCGATTTTCCAGGCGACGACCGACGGAGTGCCATCGATCGAACCGACGGAATAGAGGACACGACCGGAGGGGTGCAACACGACGAAACCAGGATTCTGTATCTCCGCAGCCAAGGTGGGCTGGGACAGTTGCCCGTTATCGGTTTGCAGAGTGGCCCGGTAGATCCCCTTACTCAAACCGGTACGAGGTGTGGTCGTGCCGATCCAGATATCCAACTCGCCCGCCGGTCCGACCCGAGCGGCCAGGAGTAACAGGCAGAGGGCCAAGGCCAATCGCGAGAGTCGCGCCGATACTCGTGAAGTTTCCATAGAAATCGTCGCTCCATGGCAAAGGGGAGAGTGAACCGGAAAGCGTAACCGTCGCGTTGGACACGCGCACCGTCACGGTCTTCATCCTAACTCAATTTCCTTGGCCGCACGACCAGCCGCGCGCTCGGGGCCGACCGGTCGTTGGACAAGCCCCCATCTGTTCGTAGAATACGGTGTTGAATGGCCCGTCTTCATGTTGAGAGGCCCGTCTTCACGTTGGAAGGGCCGTCTTCGGGCAAGAGGATTTCAGGAAGGGTGGGAGCCGTCATGGTTGTAAAGAGAGATGGTCAGTACGTGGCATTAGCTCAGCACATTCAAGAGATGCAGTTGGCTCACCCGGAGGCGAGCGGACAGTTTTCGTGGCTCTTATCTGGAATCGCACTGGCCACAAAGATGATTGCCGCCAGCGTACGGCGAGCCGGGCTACTGGACGTCTGGGGAGAGCACGGCACGACGAATGTACAAGGCGAAACGGTCCAGAAGCTCGACATAATGGCCAACGACATGATCAAGCGTTGCCTCGGATATCGCGGCAATGTCGGGATCATTGCCTCGGAAGAAGACAATGAACCCCGAGTGCTGCAGGACGCAAGGCACGACGACTCTTATATCGTGATGTTCGACCCGCTCGATGGATCCTCCAACATTGACGTGAATGTCTCGGTCGGAACGATTTTCACGATTTTCAAGAACCCGCCCGAAATCGAGAGCACGGAATTGTCGGTATTGCAGGCAGGTTCCGCACAGGTTGCGTCCGGTTATGTTCTTTACGGATCGTCGACCGTGCTGGTTTACACCTCGGGTTCCGGCGTTCACATGTTTACGTATGACCCGAATGTAGGCACGTTCATCCTGACGCGAGAGGGAATCGAGATCCCCAAACGCAATAACATCTACTCGGTGAATGAGGCCTATTTGCACGGGTTCCCGGAACCGTATCAGCGGTACCTGCACTGGGCCAAACATCCGGGCGGCGGTCAATACTCTTCTCGATATGTCGGCTCCTTGGTCGCCGATTTCCATCGGATCCTGATCAAGGGTGGGATCTTCCTCTATCCTCCGACCGAGGCACACGCCGATGGTAAACTTCGGCTGATGTACGAGGCCAATCCGCTGGCCTTCATCGCCGATCTGGCGGGGGTGGTTCCCCCTTCTCCGATACACCCCGCTCTTTGCGCTGGAACGCGAGAAGTCCAAGAAG
>CAYNDU010000513.1:0-4632 GCA_964395615.1 uncultured Pirellulaceae bacterium
CTCTGTGACTCCGTGAGAGGCCATTCTTCTGATCGAACTCGTTACCCAGCTTGCCGGTCCATGTGAACGGCTGAAGTCGACCGGGGCGCCGCGTCATTCTCTCGACCCCTGATTCTGAGGGGTAAGCGTTTGGGTCCGCGGCTTGCCCGCCTCGGCCCGACCGCTGTATCTGTCTTTGGTCATTCAGTTTACACCACAAGGCTCCGGTTCGATGGACGGTCGGGCGGTGCACAATCGGGCGTCGAGGGTGGATTGCCGTCTCTCCGTTCGACCCTTGCCAAGCTCTTGGTGCAAAACAACTTCACGCGGTCGACAGCAAGTCGCTTTTTCGTTGCAATAGGTTCTGCGGCGATTACAATCCAATTTAAGTGGTGAATTTTTTGTGACTATATTAGCTATTCGACCCAAATTGACTCGGCGTGCCGGGAGTGCGCGCACGGTTCGGTTACCCGGCGAGGTGTAACGAGCCGAAGTCGTGGCGATATGGGTACTTAAGTTTTGTTTTGGCACCTCCGGGGTATTCCTAACGAATTCTTCGAATTGCTGCTTGATTAGGGGTTGGTATATGGCCATCCGGCGTTCGCGTAAGTTGAGAAAGTCACGGAAGTATCGTCGTCAAGAGAGCTTGCGGGCTCAGCGCCGCACGGAACGCGGATTGCGAATCGAGCCACTTGAGGATCGACGGCTCTTGGCCGTGGGTCCCCAGTTGGTGGGCATTCAGCCGAACGTCGGCGAGTTACTCACGCATGGCCAGGTCCGCAACACGGCGCCCGTTGATCTAAGTTTGCTGTTCAATTCGGTGGCGGATATCAGCGTACCCTCGCTGCCGACAATCGAGACCAACCCTCAGGCCTACGACAGCATTCAAATCACGCGCAGTGGATTTGACGGCACGTTCGAGCATGCGTCGGTTTTTTCGGACTTCAACACGGACGGCGCGGTTCAGATTCAGTTTGACGCGACGCGCCCGGGCCAGGGAGCCAGTCTGACGACGATCAGCGTGGCCAAGGCCGACTTGGAGAATGCCACATTTCCGCTGGTTGACGTGGTGGATCGGAACATCCAGATCACGCTTAATAGCAGTCTGGGGTCGGAGACAACGGCACGGCAGTTAGTCGACGCGGTCAACGCGGATCCCGATGCTTCGGCATTGGTGTCGGCTCGGATCCGCAGCGGTTTCAGTGGGACGGATATTGCCACGCCGGACATCACGTATTCTCCCTTGACGATGGCTCCGGCCAATAGTGCGTCGGCGGTTTCCAACTTCAATTCGGGCGCCGGCCTGGCGATTCAGTTGACTGCAACGGCGCCGGGAGTATTGGGAAACGGCATCGTAATGAAGGTGAGTCGTGCGGACCTTGATATCGACACGCCGCCGACAATCACGACCACGGACCGAACGATCGAAGTGGTGTTGAATGCGAATACCACGACGCCAACGACGGCTCAGCAGTTGGTTGACGCTTTGAATACCGACCCGGGCGCAAGCCTGCTGTTGGTGGCTTCCCTCCCGTCGGGTCTGCCCGACACGCCACTTGGCAGCTCGCTGATTAACTACTCGCCGATCGTCCTGACCGGGGCGAACGACATGCGGATCGAACCCGGTTATCTGGATCTGGGCGACTCGGCCCGCGAGGTTGTGGTTCGGTTTAAGGACCACCTGCCGGACGATGTTTACATGATCGAGGTGTTGGGTGGTGGACCGACGCCATTGACCAATGTGGATGACGAACCGTTTGAGGACGGCAAGGACTTTCAGACCACCTTTGAATTGGACCTTGGGGCCCAGGTGACGGCGGTAGTGCCGCAGCCGATCAGCAGTGATGCGCAGGGTCGATTGACGCAGCGTCGCAACCAGATTGAGGTTTACTTCAACAACGATGACCTCGATCCGACGACCGCCCAGGATCCTCGGTTTTATCAACTGATCTATACCGGTGACACGGTCGACAACGCGGACGATCTGGTGCAGCATCCGACGAGCGTCGTATACGACGCCGGCACCGACATGGCCACATTGACTTTTTCCGGTCCGATTGAGGACCTGGTTTCTGACGGAACGTATCGTTTGCGAATTGGGACGGACGAGGTCCGGCCGGCGACCCCGATCAATGTTCCGGTGGTGGTCGATCCCGGTTCGAGTTTTGACACGGCCATGGACGTTACGCCGGCGGATATCAACACGCAGGCGTTGCTCTTTACGACAGAGATTCGACAGGGCCTGTTCCCCTTGGATTATCCCGGCGGCAATGACGAACCGGGGCATCGGGATATACCCTGGGTTGAGTCCCATTTGAATGCCGGTGGCGACCAGACGGCGGGCATCTCAACGTTCTATTACAATTTCAAGGACGAGTACGGCTTTGACCCGATTACGGGCAACGTATTGCACAATGCGATCACGGCCAATGAGCAGCAACGTGCTCGCGAGGTGTTTGACTTTTACAGCAACTACCTTGGCGTGAACTTCATCGAATCCGCCAACCGCGGGTTTACCATTGTGACGGGCGACCTGCGGGTGGTCGATCCCAACGTTCCGACCGGGCCGGGCGGAGTGCTCGGGATTGCCGGCACGACGATCGCGGTCATGGACCTTCAGGACTTCAGCAATCCGGGCGACGATCGGTTCGGCGGTCCTTGGTTCCAGACAGCGATGCACGAGATCGGTCACCTCCTGGGGCTCGGCCACACGTACGACCTGCCCAATCTGACCGTTCAGGGTGCTGAACCGTCCTTGGATTTTGACAACATTCCGGAAGCCGTTTTTCCGGGCGATCACGACATTGCTCACGGCCAGCACTTGTTCCGTCCCGAGAGCAACGACATAGATATTTATCGGTTCGATTTGACGGATCGTGGATTGTTTTCGGCCGAGACGTCCGCCGAGCGCCTGGCCGATCCCAGCCAGCTGGACACGGTACTGACGTTGTACCGCGCGGTCACGGACATCGACGGCAATATCACCGGCCACGAACTGGTGTCGCGCAACGACGACTACTTCAGTAGCGACTCGCATGTCGAAATGGTCTTGGAGCCAGGTACGTATTACGTGGGCGTCAGCGCCAGCGGCAACCTTGACTATGATCCCGAGGTAGAGGATACGGGTGCGGGCGGGCGCAGTCAGGGCAACTACCAGTTGCGTTTGAATTTCCGTCCCGACGCGGACAACACGATTGTCGATGCCACGGGCGTGGCTTTTGACGGCGACGCTGATGGCAATGCCGGTGGCGTTTACAATTACTGGTTCCGCGCTGCAACGCCGAGCGGCCTGGCAGCGCCCGGCACGCCTCAGACCATCTACGTCAATAAGGCGGCGGCCGACGGCGGCAACGGTTCGATGGGCGCTCCCTACAATGCGATTCCGGCGGCACTCGCCACGTCCCGATCGGGCGACGTGGTCCGGCTGGTCGGCAACCCTGGAGCCGACGGGGATATCACGACCCTGGGTGACAATCTGGCCTACCAGATCGGTTTCAGTCGCGTGGGCGGAGCGATTTTGGAGGACGGTGCGACTCTGGAGGTTCCCCAGGGCGTGACGGTCATGATCGACGCCAATGCCGTATTGAAGTTGCGACGAGCGCGCATCGGTGTCGGCAGTTCGGCTCAGGGCATTGACCGCAGTGCCGGCGCCCTGCAAGTGTTAGGGACGCCGAGGATCATCGACCCGGCAACCGGCCAGATCAGGCTCGACGACACCGGCCAGCCCATTGTCGGAAGTGTCTACTTTACGTCACTGCACGATAAGGTTGTCGGCAAGGACAGTAACCCCGATCAGCGTCCGCCCGATGCCGTTTCCGGCGATTGGGGCGGGATTGTCTTCCGCAGCGATCTCGATCGGGCAGATGCCGATCGCCTGGTATACGATCAGCGCGGAGTTTTCGTCAACTATGTGAATCACGCCAACATGACATATGGCGGCGGCGACGTCTTTATCAACGGTGCCTCGGTCGTCGTGGCTCCGATCCACCTGATCGACGAACGACCGACGTTGACGTTCAACACGATTACGTTGAGTGCTGACGCGGCGATTTCGGCGAATCCGGATAGCTTCGAAGAGGACAATTTTCACTCGCCGAAATTCCAGGCCGTCTCGTTCACTTCGGACTACACTCGGGTTGGACCGGAAATCCACCACAACCTGGTGGTCGAGAATTCGCTCAATGGGTTATTCATCCGTGTCTCAACGGCTGCCGGTCAGGAAACTGAGCCGCTGACCAAATCGGCTCGTTGGGACGATACTGATATCACGCACATCGTGGCCGAGAACCTGATCGTGCGTGGCCAGGCCGGTGGTCCGATTCTGGAGGAGGTGGCGCCTCCGGTCGAGTTGGTCGTGTTGCAGGCCTTTCCCGGTGGGACACTGGCGGCCAACGACTATATCTATAAGCTGGTCAACGTCGACGCCGACGGCAACGAGGGCCCGCCCTCGAACGCCACGCGCAGCGTGACCGTGACGGCCGTCGACGGGTCGGTCCGATTGACCAATCTTCCGACCCTGAAGTCGAACGACCCGTTTGTGGCTCGACGCATCTATCGTTCGATCGTCGGGACGGGCCGGTTCGAGCTGGGGGCAGAAAACAAACGAACCGATGTTACGTTTCTCCGCATCGGGTCTTTGCTCGGCCGCCTGCC
>CAYNDU010000514.1:0-4623 GCA_964395615.1 uncultured Pirellulaceae bacterium
GGCCATGTGTAGTCGTGACACCTCGCAAGCGGCGGCCCGCTCGCATTCCACGTCACTTGATAGGCTACGTCGGCCTGTTTCAGATACTGACCGGCCTTTTTTCCTTGCGGCCAACGAAACACTTCGCACCCGCCGCTGACCGACGGCGTCCCGCCGGACGCCGCCAGTGTTTGTCCGTCCGGCGAAAAGGAAAGGCCATGAATTTGAGCCAGATCCGTTTCCAATGCGCGCTGCCGACGAAGCGTCGGCCAATCGACGACCATCAGGCCCGCCTGTGATCCGGTAACAACCTGCTTGCCATCGGGCGAAAATGCGACGGCGGTCACTGGAGGTTCGGCTGCCGTCGATGGGAAAACCATCCAACCGAGTTGCACAGCGGCAAACAGTAACGGGAGCCCGACTCGCCACCGCATCTTCGTTTGCCCGAACCACTGCCTCAGCATATCGGCCACTCCAAAAACGAGAATCCGTCGGAACATCGCTGAAAGTGCTCACGTCGAGAAAGGACCAAAGGTACAAACACTATTAGATCGGTTTGAGAGACCCGATGCCAGTCGCCGTTGCCGGGCAATCGACGATGCCGGACAATCGACGTTGCCGGAGCGCCTATTGAGGCGCATTGGCAGACACTGGCCATTCACCGCGAAGGAACGGAACGGCGTTCAAACGCGAAACAGCAACGGCAAGTCGGACTCAAGCGACCCGATTGGCCGCTTGCGGTGACCGACTTGCGATGGGATAATTCCCACGTTCTCATCGCGTTTTTCTTGAACGAAGGCTGAAACCATGTCGACGATCGCTCGAGCACCTTTCCTGCAAACGACCCTGACCGTTTCTCTCCTGGTTCTCATTCTTCCAGCCTGCCAGCGGGAGGAAGGCGCCCCATCTTCCGGATCCGCCTCTAACGAGACGTCGGACGCGACACCGTTGCCCTCAGCGGCTGACCGATGGCCGAGTCCTTCGGTTGACGGGTCCGAAAGGATGGCCGTGGCCATTGAGACCACCGTGAACGACAACGATGTCGGTGCGTTGAATCGCCTGTTTGCCTGGGAAGCGTTGATGGACAAAGTGACGGGCGGCGTCGACGCAAACGACAAGTGGGTCCAGGGATTCCGTGCGGGGATGCTCAACGCGACCGTCGGATCGACCGGCCTGGCGGCCTCGATATGCAAGCAGGTATCAGAAGGAGGAAGTTATGTATTCCTCAAGACATGCGATCGCGATGGTCGTAGAGCCTTGCGTTTTCGTCTGCTGAATCCGGATGGAGCAATCAACTACCACGAGCTCCTGTTGGGAATCGATCCAGACGGAGAAACAAAGATTCTCGATTTGCACGTGTTCCTGTCGGCTGAAAATATCTCGACAACCTTGCGGCGTGGTTTCTTGCCGGTGGCAGCCCATCAGAACCGGAGCTTCATCCAGAGATTGACGAATCGAGAAAGCGATGCCATCAAACACTTCAAGACGATTCAGCGAGTCGCGGAATCCGCGAAGAAAGGAAACTACGAAGACAGCATGAAGGCATACAAGACGTTGCCCGACTCGCTGAAGAATCGCAAGGATATTCTGATATACCGCTTGCTATCGTCCCAGAATATCAGCGATGAGGTCTATTTCGATGCGATTGAGGCGTACCGACAATCGTATCCCAACGACCCCTGTATCGACATGATGTCCATCGATCGATTCCTGCTCAACGACCAGTACGACGAAGCAATTGCAGCCATTGACCGAGTCAATGCGTCCATTGACGGTGATCCCTATTTGACCTACCTCAAGGGCGCGATTTACTGGCAACGAGACGATCTTTCGAAGGCCAGAGAGCTCATGCAAAAGGCGATCGAAGAGGACGAGAATCTGCGGATGGCTTACCTCGCGGCACTGGCCATCGAGGTTAAGGACGAAAAGTGGGCGGAGGCCGTGAGTCGGCTTGATCAGTTGTGCCAACATTTTGAAATCGACGTCGACACCGTGAGTGAATCCGTTGATATCACCGCGTTGGAAGAGTCGGACGAATTTCAGGCGTGGATCAAGTCCCGATCGGACAAGAATCCACAATAACCGCCTGTCGACCGCTCGCCGCCGGTCCATTACTTGCCGTGGTATCGGCTCAACGGCTCGTGACCGCCGCGCCCGGCGTCAGACGAGCTCCTTAATCGCCTCGCCCTGAATATGGCCGACTCGGATCGGGCGGCCATCGGACGTGCGCAGTTCCGTATCCGGATCGATGCCGAGCAGCCGGTAGACGGTATGTGCCAAGTCCATCGGCGTGACCGCCCGGTTCTCAGGTTGTTCTCCTGTCTTGTCGCTCGACCCGACGACGACGCCACCCGGCACACCGCCTCCGGCCATGACGACACTGAACACGCGCGGCCAATGATCTCGGCCTCCGGCCGTGTTGAGTTTCGGTGTTCGACCGAACTCGCCCATAACGACCACCAGCGTCTGGTCGAACAAGCCCCTCTGTTCGAGGTCTTCCACCAGCGCGCTGAAGGCCAGGTCGAGCGATGGCACGAGGCCGACCGGGACCTTGGCGCCGGTGAATCCCTCTTTCAGTCGAGTGTACAGCCCGGTATGCGTGTCCCAACCTCGACTGTTCACGGTCACAAACGGCACACCTCGCTCGACCAACCTCCGCGCCAGCAAACAACCGGCGCCGATCGACTTGGATCCGTACCTCCGTCGGACGCTCTCCGGTTCCTGGTCCAAAGCGAAGGCCTTTTTTGCCTCGGGTGACATGACGAGTCGAAAGGCCTGTTCCACCACGGGGTCACTCGGCTCTGCGCTCCGGGAATCGACGAGTCGACTTGCCCGATCCAGCCGGTGAAGGTATTCACGTCGTCGCTCGAGTCGTTCGCGACTCACGCCTGTATACCGTTCCAAGTCACGCACCTGAAAATCGGCTCGGGCCGGATCGCCGCCCAGCTCGAACGGTCGCGTCGCAGAAGGCAGAAAACCATTTCCTGACACGCCACCGCCACCAACACGAAAATCGGGCACTGCGATGTTGGGAGGAAGTATGCCATCGGTCTGGTTTCGCACGTGGGCCACGACAGCGCCAATCGGAGAATATTGGATCGCAGGACTCGGCTTGTAACCCGTGAGCAGATAATGGGCTGCGAGGTTGTGTGCGCCGAGTGACGACGTCACGGATCGGATGACCGCGATCCTGTCCAGCATGGCGGCCGTCTTGGGCAGACATTCGCTGACCCGGATCCCCGGCACCGCCGTGGCAATCGAAGAAAGTGGACCACGAACTTCGACCGGCGCATTCGGCTTGACGTCAAAGGTCTCCAGGTGGCTCGGCCCACCGTCGAGCCAGATGAGAATACACGACCTGGCTTTCGACGCGGATCCGGACCGGCCCTTGCCGGTATCGGCAAACGCCCTCTGTGCCGCGTGCCCGAGGCCCAGACCGAGTGCCGACAGTCCCCCCACACGCACGATTTCTCGACGGCCGATCAGTGATTCGTTACGAATTCTCGACATACCAGAAGACTCCAGCAAATATCTTCCATTATCGTCTGACGTTCATCCCCCGACGCGTTTCCCAACTGCTCAAGCCACCCTCGCGCCTCTTCCGGCGATGGAGGTCGAGCCAATGCCCGCAAGTAAAGCAGTTCGATCACCTCGTCGTTCGACCGGTCGGACTGCAATAGCAGGTGCAGGGTCCCGGTCGACGCACCAATTTTCTTGTTGATGAGCGGTCCATTGAGCCAATGCAGTGTTTGAGCAAGCGTGGCGTCCGGGTCGAGCGATTCACAAGAAGCCTCTCGCGAACAACGCCCAAGAATGTCCAACGACTTGGACGGCACGCTCGGACCTACTAACTGGATCGCACGTGTGCCGAGCGGCAACTCGCCGTACTGCTCGTAGACTCCCGTGACATCCGACAAGGCGTCGGCCAGCACCTCGGGCTCCAAAGGCCGGACAAGGGCATGCGAGTAGAACATCCGGTCCGACTCGTTTCCATTTTCCGTTTGCGAAGCGCGGGCGTAGGCGGCACTGTTGGCAATCGCGCGCAGAACGTGCCGGAGATCGCCGTTGTGACTCTCGAACTCCTGCACCATTCGGTCGAGCAACTTCGGGTGAGTTGGTGGGTTGGTAGCGCGCAGGTCGTCCGTCGGCTCAATGAAGCCGCGTCCCATCATCATCTTCCACAACCGATTCACGATCGCGCGTGCAAAATAAGGATTGTCCTTGGAAGTTACCCATTGCGCCAGAGACCGCCTCGCGTCTTCCGACGGGTCGAGGAATCGGACGCCCGGCAAGCGAGGCCGAGCAGCTTCCCCGGTGCGCGGATGAGTCACCGCCCCTCGAGGATTCTCTCCAACGATACGGCCCGCTTGGACTCGAGCAAAAATGGCCGAAAGACCGTGGAAATCGTCCTGAGTCCAGGCGTCGAGCGGGTGGTCGTGGCAGTTGGCACATCGCATTCGAGCGCCCAGAAACAGCTCGCTGACGTACTCGGCCTGGGCCCGAGCGCCCGATGCCAGACGATAAAAATTCGCCGGGCCGACTTCGTGCGTGTCGCCCGTGGATGTGATCAGGTCGGTGACGATCTGCGGGGAGGGTCGTCCTTCGGCAACCTGCCGGCGCAACCAGCCGTGCATCGGGGCGAAT
>CAYNDU010000515.1:0-4623 GCA_964395615.1 uncultured Pirellulaceae bacterium
ACGCGATCGTGTGGCAGTCCCCCGCTGAGTCTGTCACGGCCGCCGTGATCTTGTGCGTCCCCGCCCCGACGAGGGCGCCCGCCGAGGGGGTCTGCGTCGTCGTCAATGCCGTCGCGTCGGAACAGACATCCGATGCAGTCAACGTGCTCGTGATGTCCGGGATGGCCGCCTGGCAGATGGAATCCGCCTCGACGCTCATCGCCGCGGGGCAGGCGATGGACGGCGGGGTGGTGTCCACGACGTGAACGACGCGCGAGTCGGTCACGCTGTTATGCGCATTATCCTGGGCATTCCAGGTGACGGTAGTGTCACCGAACGCAAATGCCGGCGGCGCATCATTCGTGATGCCGACGGCCGGATCGCATGTGTCGCTTGCCACCGGAGCCGCGAGAAACGCGGCGACGGCCGCATTGTTGCTGGGAATACCCGCCGGGCCTTCGCACTCGATAGTCAGATCCGTCGGCAGGCTGGTGAATGTCGGCGGAATCGTATCGACGGTTTGCACGGTCCGAATAACCTGAGTTGCTACGTTTCCACAAACGTCGCTTACATCGTAAGTGACGAGATAGGTGCCCGGAAGCGTCGTATTGACGCTATCGCCGCCAATCGTCACGCCAAGCGGGCCGGCATCGCAATTGTCGGCAGCAGTAGCGCCCTGTTCGAGATAGGTGTCGACAAAGCACTCGAGGACGAGGCTCCCCGCACCGTTCAGGGTAATCGTGGGAGCCTTCGTATCCGTCACCGTAATAGTCTGAAGTGCGGAGGAGCTGTTTCCGCAGGCATCAGTCGCCGTCCAGGTTCGAGTGATGATCGAGTTCTGAGGGCAGGAGCCGGCAGCCACCGAGTCGGCGGATGTGATGACGGGGGCGGTATCGCAGTCGTCCGTCGCCGTTGCGGCGCCTGTAGCTGTCGAACTGCTGTCGGCGTCGCATTCAACCGTGACGTTGGCCGGCACCGTAAGCACCGGAGCGATCGTATCCTGAATTGTGATCAACTGTACGCCGGATGATGAATTGCCGCAAGCATCCGTGGCGGTCCAGGTTCGCGAGATCTGCGAGGCCTGAGCACAACTGCCGGCGGTGACGGCGTCTGTGAATCCGATCGTAGGCGCAGGATCGCAGTTGTCGGTTGCCGTCGCCTGACCCGTGCTGGAGGCGGCAGTCGAGGCATTACACGCCAGCGTGACATCCAACGGTAGAGCCAGGGCCGGCGGAGTCGTGTCCTGCACGATGATCGTCTGAACGGCGACAGTACTATTGCCGCAGGCGTCCATAGCCGACCACGTCCGAGTGATGGTCTTGGCCTGGTTGCATGCACCCGGGGTGATCGTGTCGGTGTAGGTCAGGCCAGGGGCGGCATCACAGGTGTCGGTCGCCGTCGCCTGGCCCGTGGCAGCCGGATCAAGGGACTGATCGCATTCGATCGTGATGTCGGCAGGCGCGCTAAGCGTCGGGGCGGTCGTATCCACCGTGGTGATGATCTGAGCGCAGGTCACCTGATCGGATCCGCTGCCCGCTGTCCATGTTCGGGTAATGACTTCCGAATTGCCGCAGCCCGGTGTGCTGACGTCTGTAAAGGTCACGGCAACGTTCGAGTTCGTACAATTATCAAGTGCCGTCGCCGAACCCAGTGCGGTCGGACTGGTATCGGCGGAGCACTCCAACGTCGCGCCCGCCGGGCAGGTGATCACCAATCCCCCAACGCCACTGGGCTGGGACTCGTAGGCGCCCATGTTGACATTGGGCGGCGTACCGGCGATGCGGGGTTGCCCATCGAGATCGGTCGTGATCCCGGCGGGAACGAGGGCGTTATTGCCCGCGTCGATCGCAGGCGAACCACAGGCGAGGCGAAAACTGTCGTTAGGCGTGCCGGCGGCGTTTTCGAACAGCGGGTCGGCGTCAATGTTGCCGCCGGAATCGATCCAGAGAGTGGAAACCCATCCGGCGCTGCCGCCACTGCCCTGGATATCAGAAGATTGTATTATCGGGGCGACGGTAACGCCACCGATTTGATTTCCCTCCACTGTCGCTGAGTTACCCCAAAAGATGCAGTTTTGAATCTTAGGGTTCACACCGGATGCGTTGTGTATCCCACCCCCACGCAAAGCCGTATTACCGCTGAAAGTGCAGTTCAACATGATAAATTCGCCGTTGTCCAGAGAGAGAGTCCAACACCCACCACCCCCATCATTAGTCCCGGTTCCGGTCGCTGTATTGCTATTGAACAAACAGTTCGTCACTGTAGCCTTGTTTCGCACACTCATGCCCCCGCCCTTTGGGCTGGTATTCCCGATGAATGCGCAGTTGTTGATGAGCGCGGCAATGTTACCCAATCCAAATGTCGTGAATCCTCCCCCTTCGCTATCTGCCTTGTTATCGATAAACGTACAATCCGTTACCGTGATCATGCCGCCAGTTACGAGCCCCCCACCCGCGAGGGCAGAATTTTTTGTGAATATGTTGCTGGCCACGACCGGACCGCTTGGCGGGGTCGTTCCAGAGGATTGCTCGTTGGTCAGCCCACCCCCGAAATTCTGGAGGCTGGACCCATTGGCATTGCCACCGGTGATGGTGAAGCCGTCGATGCGCGCGGTTGAATCGGTGCCGTTGGATGTGACCACGTGGAAGCTATTATTCATATACAATGAATCGTCCGGAAAAACCTCGGGATTGTCGTTGCCATCGAGATCACCGCTGAGGATCGTCGTGTGCATCTGAACGTCACGCTGGCTACGGAGCGTCTCGGTGCCCACGAATCCGCCGTAGATCTCGACACCGTTGAGCATCTGAAACGTCGCCGAACGGATTCCGCTACCGGCGACGTGAGCGCCGACGACCGGTCTATAGCCGCCGTCGGGCAAATAGGTCCCGGCGGCCACCCAGATCTCCACGGTCGGGCAGGTGGATCCCGCCGTGGCGGCCAGCGCATCCTGAAGGCTGTTGAACGCATCCGTCCAACTGCTCCCGTCGTTCGTACCGGCGGCATTGGCATCCACATACAGACGACCCCCGCTACAGGCGGTGACGCGGGCATAAAATTTGTCTTGAACATCGGTACTATCTTCTGGAGACCAAACGTCGTCGTCGGTGGTGGAGAGGCTATTCGGGAAAAAATGCCATGTGAAATCAGCACTGCTCCCTACGGTCGGTGGATCGAAATGGGGCAATTCCAGTCCTATGCCGTCGACTCTCCGGATCGTCCAGGTGAAGGTGTCGGGAACCGGAATATTCGGAACCGGCACCGTGAAGAACGTGGTGACCAATGAGCTGGTGACCGGTACATTCAGGGTGCCGCTGTCGAATAACAGCGTGCTGGGCTCCAGCCCAACGCCGCCGGCAGAGGGGATACCGTCGTTGGCATACAGGCGTACGACGAGTTGTGCGGTCCCGACGGGACTGTTCATGGCGAATTCGAGTTGGGAGATCTCACGGTTGAGTCCCGCCAACGTGATCTGATCGCCCCCTGCGTCGGTGGCGCTAAAGCCACGAGGTAGTGGAGCAGTCGTGACCGTGTTGTCGTAGACGATCTCCCCCTGTGATAACTGTACGCCCGCAAGAATTCCATACAGTCCAGCGATGATGGCAATCGATATCCTATTTGCGTTCTTCATGTTCAATTATTCTCCGCTGTTTTGATCAAGTGGACTTGTGTTTCTATACACCGTCGATTCCGGCCTAAGGCAATTGATTGGTGACGCCCAGTTTCCAAGATGAGAGCCCAGCCTCATCTTTCAAATTGCACCAATCGTGTTATTGTGGGTTGTTATGTTTGATTGAGTCTCTTCCGCTCCAACGAACCCCATGTTATCGGATCGTGAGGCTGATGTCAACCATATTCGTCAATTGTCCCCTGTTGTTTGTGGTTCACTGGAGTTCGATCTCTCGCGCTCTTAAACACGGGTTCCTTCGATCCGGCCGTGGTATGGCACGTTTCAAAGGACGCGCTCATAGGCGACGGTATAGGTGCGCATGTCGGCACGCGCGGAGCAAACGAATGAAATTCGTCGGCAGCAGGTGAGTTACGGCATGAGGCGGAATCGGATGATTGGCAGGTCGATCGAAGGCGCAATAATGACCGGGCTCATGGAATGACTGGCAGGTTCGATTCCACTCTACGAGTCAACAGTCTCGAATCGGGATCGACTTGGAGGGCGATTATTGCCGATCACCGGCGGATGTCTTGACAGGTCAGCTCAGTTCAGAATGTCATCCGCACTTCCTTTGATCCCATCCGGCCCGAGGCTCCAGAGATCGAAGGCTTTCTTCTTGCGCGTGCTGGGGACTCGATACTGATACGGCCGTCCCCAGGGATCCATCAAACCGGCGGGACCGCGCAGATAGGGGCCTTTCCAACCAGACGCCACGGCCGGGTTGCCCGGTCGCGTAAGCAGATCTTTCAGGCTCGCAGGGTAGGCACCCGTGTTGAGCTGGAAGAGATCGCATGCCAGAGAAAGTGGAGCGTTGGGTCTGACGGACGCCCTGGTGAGGACCACTCTCGACATACGGAGATTCCTCGAAGTGTCGTACCGTTCCTTCAAAACGAATACGGCGCCGAGCCCCAACGCGATGGCAGCGAGTATCGCGATCCGTGGCCATCTCGGCAGTGAATACCAACTCTGTCGTT
>CAYNDU010000516.1:0-4617 GCA_964395615.1 uncultured Pirellulaceae bacterium
GAACGTCAAGATCGCGCTGAATACGTCCACCTAAAACGAGCCCGTTCCTGCACCCCGTTCTCCGGTCCTTTCGGCCTCTCCCCGACAGCGGATGTCGCGTCTCGGATTGCTGAGTTTCTGCATTGGAGAAACGGTTGTCAGGCCCGGGCACGCCGTTTTGCGGGTCCGTCATTCCGTCGAATTTCTCGAGCCCGAATCTGGCTGCGACACGGGGCAGGGTTTCTTGGGACCGGCCGCACCCCGTCTATGGGGGGAAGAACGGCACCGACCTTGGGCAGGTTTCGGTCCCATTCCCTTTTCCGCAGGACGTATCAGATCTATAATTCCTTCGGTCGGACGGCGCTAAGTCGTTGCGCCGAGCGATGTTCTTAAAAAACAGCCGGAATCTCCAACATCGCTCATCCAAAACAGAATCACTTGTTGGCGTGCTTGGAATCGCTACGACGGCCGATGGCCTGGAAGCGGGTGGAGTGAGTCAATGAACAGATCGCAAGAAATGAGCAAACTCGTAGGCGGTACTCGCAGATCCGGCGTGCCGTTTCCGTGCCGGCGGTGGATGACCCTGGTCGCTTGCGTGTGGCCGGTCGGAATTCTGGTTGGGGGGGCTGCGGAGCCGGCGCGGTCTGAGACGAAGCCGGCGAAAGCCGGCGAGTCGGGCGCTGAGAGCAGTCGGGCGTCGGCTCATTGGATCCGCATCAACTTGCCGCTTGTGGGCGAGCGAGACACGGAAATCAAGGCCACAATCGACAAGCTTCTTGATCAACTGCCGGCCAAGGGTGAGCGGCCGGTGATGATCTTCGAATTTCATCGTGACGCTCAGGCGGGCGGCACCACGGCATTCGAGCGGGGACTCAGTCTGGCACGGTACCTGGTCGGGGCTCGATTGAGTCGAGTGCGCACGGTCGCCTTTGTTCCGAACACGATCGACGGGCACGCCGTGTTGCCGGTGCTGGCATGCGAGGAGATCATCATGTCCGTCGATGCTCAACTGGGCGCGGCGGGCAGGAACGAATCGACGATCGACGACACGATGCGTGCGGCCTACCGCGAAATCGCCGGACGGCGTCGCACGATCCCTGAACCGTTTGTGCTCGGCATGTTGGACGCGAAGGAGACGGTGACCGAGGTTCAGTTGGTCGGTGGAGGCGGAGTGCGTTACGTGCTGACCAAGGAGCTGGAGACGTTTCGCACGACCGGGCAGGTATTGAAGGAAACGTCGATTACGCCAAGCGGCGACTTGGGTCAATTCACGGGTCGAGCGTTACGGGTGAAGTACGGGTTCGTAAGTTACCTGGCCGAGGACCGCAAGCAGGTTGCCGAAGCGCTGAAGCTGGCACCGGGGTCCATTGTTGACGAGCGGGAGCGGTCGGAATGGCGAGCAATCCGGGTAGCGATAACGGGTCGTCTGAGCAGCCGATCGGCGGGGGCCCTGATCCATTCGATCGATCAGGGCATCGCCGAGGGGGCCAATCTGGTCCTCTTATCGATTGACAGTCCTGGTGGCACACCTGCGTCCTCGGTGCAATTGGCAGGCTACCTGGCGGATTTGGAGGAGCGCAAAATTCGAACCGTGGCACATATTGGCGGACAGGCGTTGAGTACGGCCGTGCTGGTCGCGGCGGCCTGCGACGAAGCCTACGCAGCCGATGCCGCACGTCTTGGCGGCCCGGGTGACACTTTCTTGACGCGCGCCGACCTGGAGGATCTCGCCGAGGCCGTTCGGGAGATAGCGACGCGAAAGGGTCGTGACTGGTCGTTGCTGTTGGGGCTCTTGGATTCCGAGCTGACGGTGGCTGAGTTTACGCACAAAGAAACGGGTGCGAAGCGATATTTTTGTGGCGAGGAGCGTGATGAGCAGGGCGATGCCAACGTTTGGAAGGAGCAGGCGGCCATCGATTTGAGCGATGGCATCACCGGTGTTCAGGCTCGTCACTTTCAGCTGATTCGCGATTTGGCACGCGACTTGGAGACCGTCGTGGCTCGTTTCCACATCGCCGAGGAGATCGCGGTCGCCAAACCGAATCAGATGATCTCGTCCCTTGAGCGGTTGGCGGCTCAGCCCTGGTTTGCCCGTATCCTGTTGATGATCGCCTTCTTCGCATTGATGAGTGAAATGTCGGCGCCGGGGCTCGGGGCGCCGGGATTTGTTTCGGTCGTCTGCTTTCTTTTGTTTTTCTGGAGCCAGTTTCTCAATGGCACGGCCGGTTGGCTGGAGTTGATGCTCTTTCTAGGGGGCATCGCCTGTATCGGGCTGGAGATTTTCGTCATACCCGGTTTCGGAGTCTTCGGAATCGGAGGCGGTGCAATGGTACTCACGTCGCTCGTCCTGGCGAGTCAGACGTTCATCATTCCGCGTAATTCGTACCAGCTCGAACAGTTACCTCAGTCGTTGATGTCGATTGTCTTCGTAGCGGGAGGGATTCTGACGGCCCTCTGGTTCATGCGCAACGTCTTGCCCGAGGCGCCGTTTTTCCGCCGCCTGACGTTGCCTCCTGCAATGCCCGAGGAATTGCAGGACGAACTCGAGTCGCTCGTCGACTGGCGTTACCTGAGCGGAAAAAGGGGCGTCACCACGACGCAGCTGACGCCCTCGGGAAAAGCCCGATTCGGTGACGAAGTCATCAATGTGATCAGCGACGGGGAATTGGTCTACAAGGGTTCCGCCATTCGAGTGGTCAAAGTGATTGGAAATCGCGTGGTGGTCGAAGCGATCGAAGACAAATCGGACGCGGCGGTTTAAGGAAAGTGAGCTTGTAATGGAGACTCTCTTCTGGCCCATCGTGTTGGTACTGTTGGGCGTTTTGCTCATTTTCATGGAGGTGTTCGTCCCTTCGGGAGGCATTATCGCACTCTTCGCGATGTCGGCGGTGATCGCCTCGATAGCCGTAGGGTTCACGCACGGCTTGAAAACCGGCACGCTGGTTCTGATGATCGACATCATCGTCGTCCCTTTGTCCGCCGGCCTGGCCTTTAAGACCTGGCGGCACTCACCCTTCGGGCGGATGATCATAAACCGCCGCCCGGAGAGTGAAGCGGAAGTCCTCCCTGATACGGACGAATACCGCTTTCGGAAGGAGATGATTGGCAAGCGGGGAACTGCCAAGACTCCTCTTTTGCCGAGCGGGGACGTAGTGATCGACGGGCGAACGTACGACGCGGTCAGCAAGGGCATGTCGATCGAGGAGGGGCAACCAATCGAAATCGTGGAAGTCTCGACCTTAAGGCTGGTCGTCCGCCCGCTGAGCGACGCCGAGCGAGCGGCCGCGGACGAAGCCGATGCTTCCCCCAGCAGCCCAGACGACGTCCTGTCGACGCCCATTGACGCTCTGGGGATCGACCCCCTGGACGATCCGCTGGCTTGACATTTGCCTCCTGGCGGGTTACAGAGACGTCTGTCAATCGATCAATGAGGAGTCTGTGCGGATTTCCTGTTCCTATTTCGGAGGGACCACCATGATTCTGTTTGCGGCCAGCACGATGACGACCGTCCTTATTTTCGTGTTTTCGGCCATTGCGCTGATCATGCTCGTCCTGTTGGGCGTCCTGGCGGCCTATTTTCGATACTGGATACAGGCCAAGTTGACGCGTGCCGATATTGGGTTGGGCGACCTGATTGGAATGACATTTCGCAAGGTGAGCCTTAAAGTGATCGTCCAGTCGAAAATCATGGCCGTGCAGGCCGGGCTCGGCTTGGAGGAGGAAATCTCGAGCCAGGCGCTCGAGGCTCACTATCTGGCCGGCGGGAATGTCCCGCTGGTCGTACGGGCTCTAATCGCAGCCAAGAAAGCGAAAACGATCCAGTTGAGCTACCGTGAGGCAACGGCCATCGACCTGGCCGGTCGAAATGTGCTCGAATCGGTACAGACGAGCGTCTATCCGAAGGTCATCGATTGCCCAGCGAAGGGGTCGAACAAGGACGCGCTCGACGCAGTGGCCAAGGACGGGATTCAGCTGAAGGTGAAGGCGCGGGTGACGGTGCGTGCCAATCTTCAGCAATTGATCGGTGGTGCCACCGAGGAGACGATCGTCGCCCGGGTGGGGGAAGGCATCGTGAGTGCCATCGGTTCGGCCAATACCCATGCCAATGTATTGGAGAATCCCGACACCATCTCCAAGGCCGTGTTGGCCCGCCGATTGGACTCGCAGACAGCCTTCGAAATTGTGTCGATCGATATAGCCGATATTGATGTTGGCGAAAATATCGGCGCTCGCCTTCAGGCGGATCAAGCCGAGGCGGACACGCGGGTCGCGCGGGCTCGGGCCGAAGGCCGGCGGGCGATGGCAGCCGCCGCGGAGCGTGAGAAGATTGCGCTAATCGAACAGTCGCGAGCCCAACTGGTGGAAGCGGAAGCCGAGGTTCCCAAGGCAATGGCCGACGCGTTTCGGTCGGGCCACCTGGGAATCATGGACTATTACAAGTTGCGCAACGTGCAGGCCGATACCGAGATGCGACGGTCGATTGCGGGCAGCGGTACTGACGTGCAAACCAAGACGCCCGCCTGAGCCGTCCACGATGATCGGTTAGGGTAAAGGGGTCAGGAGTCAATTGCCGGAACGGCCCGTAGGGGGGGTCGCGCACTTGACTCCTGCACCATTTCTCTACCCTTGGGATCGCCT
>CAYNDU010000517.1:0-4616 GCA_964395615.1 uncultured Pirellulaceae bacterium
GTCCCTTCGGGACAACGGCCTTTGGCAAATGACCGAGTTATACGGCTTACCGAGTTATACGGCGCGAGTCCCATACCACCGACTGCCCATACCACCGAATGTTGGAATCTCCAGTGAACACCTTGCTCAGCCCAACCGCTACGGAAGCTCATTCCTGAACCCCCCCGTCGCAGGGGGTGAGGGTGTTACTTGATCATCGGGGCTGTTTTCCCTAAAGTGAACGCACTTCGTGGCTTGTGTCCACGGTATGCGTGAGAGTCTCGTAGAGAATAGGTGAATGAACGGCTATGGAAGTACGGTCATCGACGGTTGACACGGAGTTGGTATCGGGTGCCGACATTGTTGTGGCTTCGCTGGTAGCGCATAGGGTGGAGGTGATCTTCGCCTACCCGGGAGGGACGAGCATGCCGCTACATCAGGCGTTGACTCGCTACTCCGACAAGATTCGCACCGTTCTCCCTCGCCATGAACAGGGGGGCGGTTTTGCCGCACAGGGCTACGCGCGCAGTACGGGAAAACCGGGCGTCTGTATGGCCACCAGTGGGCCCGGGGCGACCAATCTGATCACGTCGATTGCCGATGCAAAACTCGACAGCGTTCCGTTAGTGGCGATTACCGGACAGGTGGGCACACCCGTCATCGGATCGGATGCGTTTCAAGAAACGCCGATTGTCGAAGTCTGTCGGGGCATCACGAAGCACCATTACCTGGTCACCGATGTCAATGAAATCACGCGCGTCATTCGCGAAGCGTTTCACGTGGCTACGACCGGCCGCCCGGGTCCCGTCTTGATCGACATGCCCAAGGACGTGCAGATGGCGAGTTGCGTTCCCGATTGGAACGCCGAGATGAACCTGCCCGGTTATTGTAACGTGACGCGACAGGCAACGCACGAGCAGATTGCGGCGGTTGCCGCTGCGATCCGCTCGGCGAAACGCCCTGTCCTTTACGTCGGCGGTGGCGTCACGGCCTCGGGAGCCGGAAGCGAATTGCGACGATTCGTTGGGATCAGCGGCATTCCGGTCGCCATGACGCTGATGGGATTAGGAGCCATCCCGGGTGACGATCCGTTGTCTCTCGACATGCTCGGCATGCACGGTAGCGTTTATGCTAACCGGGCGATTCGCGATTGCGACCTGTTGCTGGCATTCGGTGTTCGGTTTGACGATCGAGTGACGGGCAAGTTGCAGGAGTTCGCCAAGAATGCGACGATCGTGCACATTGACATTGATCCATCCGAGTTGAATAAGAACAAGCAGGCGCACATTCCCATCGTCAGCGATCTGCGTTTCGCTTTGTCTGAATTGAATAAGACGGTAAAGTCCCGAAAGGTCGAGATTGCCGATTGGGTCGAGCAGTGCCAACGATGGAAAGCGGAGAATCCGTTCCGTTACGACGAGAAATTCGACGGCATTCTACCCCAGGCAGCCATCGCTCGCTTATCAGAGAAGACGGCGGATCGGCCGACGATTATCACATCGGGTGTCGGGCAACACCAGATGTGGGCCGCCCAGTTCTGCACGTTTCGCGAGCCACGTACCTGGCTTTCAAGTTCAGGACTGGGAACCATGGGATTTGGACTGCCGGCTGCGATGGGGGCTGTCGTGGCGCATCCCGAATCGACGGTCGTCGATATTGACGGCGACGGTAGTTTCCAAATGAACATCCAGGAACTCGGTACCTGTTTTTGCGAGCGATTGCCGGTCAAAGTCCTTCTGCTTAATAATCAACACCTGGGCATGGTCGTGCAGTGGGAGGATCGGTTCATGGCTGGAAACCGGGCCCACACCTACCTCGGGCCAATTGAGGACGCCGAAGCGACAGGACGCGGAACCGGACTTTTTACCGCTCAGTGGTATCCCGATTTTGTTGCGATTGCCAAGGGGTACGGGTGTGGCGGAGCACGCGTATCCACGCAGGCCGATTTGGACTCGGCACTTGACGAAATGCTGGGCTATGCCGGACCATTCGTCCTCGACGTCCAAGTACCCTACCAGGAGCATGTTCTGCCGATGATCCCTTCGGGGCACTCGGTGGATGATATCATTACCGAATAGCGTTCGCCCTTTCGATTTGGGAGACTTGGAGCCATGCGCATCGGCAGTCCCGTGATGATCGTTGTGTCGGCGTTGTTTGTTTCCGTTTCTTGTACCACGTGCCGAAATCTGCAGTGCGGCGAACCACCAAAGTCGATCGGTTCGATTGAACGCCTGGATCCGGCCTTTGATGATCTGGTCCCGCGCGATGCGCGGATCGAAGTGCTGGCCGACGGGTTCGACTGGTCCGAGGGTCCGGTATGGGACCGACGTCACAACTATCTCCTGTTCTCCGACATACCGCGCAACATGATTGTGCAATGGAGTCCGACGACGGGGATTCGCACGTTTCGCGATCGAAGTGGGTACACCGGCAGTCAGACGTTCGGTGGGCGTGAGCCAGGCACCAATGGCCTCGCCTTCGACTCGGATGGACGGTTGATCATGTGCTGTCATGGGGATCGAGCCATTCGCCGGCTGGAGAAGGACGGTTCGCTGACGACCCTCGTCGGTTCGTTTGAGGGCCGGCGCTTGAACAGCCCAAACGACCTCGTGTTTCGATCCGACGGGGCCCTCTTCTTTACCGATCCACCGTACGGTCTGCCGGGTGGTTTGGACGGCCCCAACGGACAGCTTGGCTTCTGCGGGGTCTTCTTCCGATCGCCTGATGGGAAAGTGCGACTGGTTACGAAGGAAATGACACGGCCCAACGGCATCGGGCTTTCACCCGACGAAAAGACGCTCTACGTAGCTCAGTCCGATCCGAAAGCGGCTCTTTGGAAGGCGTTTCCCCTGCTGAAGGACGGGCGTGTGGGACCGAGCCGGACGGTTCGCGACGTTACCGAGTGGGTGGAAAGTCGCCCCGGTCTGCCCGATGGGATGGCCGTTGATGCCGGTGGACACCTCTGGGCGACGGGACCGGGTGGCGTTCTGGTCATGACTCCTACCGGCAAGCGACTGGGAGTGATTCGGACCGGGCAGCGAACGGCCAATTGCGCCTTCGGTGGTGACGGGAGAACGCTCTTCATCACGGCAGACATGTACCTCTGCCGAGTCCGAACCAACGTCTTCGGTCTGGGATGGCCCGGGAAGTGAATTACTGGCGGGTGGGAGTTAACGACCATGAAGAAACTGGCCCTGCATTGGCAAATCCTATTGGGGCTGGTAGGTGGCGCCGCGATCGGAATTGGTCTGAACGGTTTGCTCGGCGACCAGAAATCCGAGGTCCCGCGAGCGGTCGTTCCAAAGACCATTCAGCGTATCGACCTTGTCGACACAACCGACCGAATTGAGATTGCCGTCGTGCCCGAGCAGGGTGCGGTGCGGCGCGTCGTGGTGGATCCCACCGAGCATGGCCGAGCCGACACGTTTGCGACGGTGGCCGAACTGGAGAAGCATGAACCGCAGCTGGCCGAGTGGTTCCATGCGTACGGGCAGAGTTGGGCCCGCCGGGTTGGAGGTTATGCGCAACGGCTGGGCAACTTGTTCCTGAGATTGCTACGGATGGTGGCCATCCCGCTGATTATCGCATCGCTGGTGACCGGCGTGCTCGGCCTGGGTCAGGCCGGCGGCCTCGGTCGCATGTTCGGTCGCACCGCTTTGTATTACGTGACGACCAGTTTCTTGGCCATCGTAACGGGCCTGGTGATGGTCAATGTGATCCGACCTGGACTGCGCGGCGATCTCCATATGGCGTCGGCCAAGGCACCGGATGTTTCCGGTCACCTGGGAGACGTCCTGTTTTCTCAGCTCGAGAACCTGATTCCCACCAACCCGTTCGCCGCCCTGGCTGAGGCCAACTTCCTGTCCATCATTTCGTTTTCGCTCGCATTCGCCATCTTCGCTACGTTAATCGGAGGGAAGACGGCAGAGTTGTTACGAAGTTTTTCGAGCGCCGTTTTTGACGTGATGATGGCAATGACCATGGCGATTATTCGCCTGGCCCCAGTCGGAGTCTTCTTTTTGATCCTGTACGTGACGGCCACTCAGGGAGCGAACGTCTTCGGCTCGCTGGCCTGGTACATGCTGACCGTCGTATGCGCCTTGAGCATGCACGCCTTCGTCACGCTGCCGCTGATTCTCCGTTTTGTGGCCAAACGCTCACCCACTCGGTTCGCTCACGCGATGAGTCCCGCGTTGCTGACCGCCTTCAGTTCTGCGTCGAGTAATGGGACGCTGCCGCTGACCCTGGCGTGCGTGGAAAAGGAAGCGGGGGTCAGTAATCGCGTCAGCTCGTTCGTCCTGCCCCTCGGTGCGACGGTCAATATGGATGGCACGGCCCTCTACGAGGCCGTCGCCGTTCTGTTTATCGCCCAGCTGCATTACGGTGCCAACCTTCCCCTCTCCCAACAGATCATAGTGGCCGTGACCGCTCTGCTGGCAAGTGTCGGAGCGGCCGGGATTCCTCACGCCGGGCTGGTCATGATGTTGATCATTCTCCAGGCCGTCGGGCTGCCGATCGAAATGCAGGGGATTATCATTGCCGTTGATCGCGTCTTGGATATGTGCCGGACGAGCGTCAATGTCTGGAGCGACTCCTGCGGCTGTGCCGTTGTCGCTCGCCTTGAAGCATCCTGAGCC
>CAYNDU010000518.1:0-4611 GCA_964395615.1 uncultured Pirellulaceae bacterium
GGCCGCGCCGAACACCGGGGTCTTCGAGACGGCACCCTCCGGCTACTGCCCCCATTCGAGCGCTTCCTGAATCGGCCCGATATAGAGGGTCATGACCAGGTCGATGATCACAAAAGCGAGAAGGCCCATGATCCCAAGCCAGATTACGATCGCGGCCACGTGAGCCAGCGTGCGCGTGGATGCCTCCGCTCGCTCCTGGTATTCTTGCGAAAGCCGCATCAGCGATTCGCTCTCCGTACCGGAAAGCTCTGCATTTTCCAGTGCCACCAGGAACTCGTCCGGAAAATCGCCCATACTGGACAGCGCCTCGTGAAACTGGGCGCCTTGCACAACCTTGCGCTCGGCAATGGACAGATGCCGAGTGTAAAATCGGCTTTGCGTTGCCGACACGGCCATCTTGATGGCGCGCACCGCGTCCATCCCCGCGTTCAAGGCCAACGAAAGTGTCCACGCCAGACGAGCCAACGCCATCGTCTGAAGGCTCTTCCCAATTACCGGCAGACGCATCAGAAGCTCCACCGGCGCGTCGCCAAACCAGCCCCGATACAAGCCGCTGATCCCCAAAACAATCGCTCCGGTGAAGCCGACCAGAATCGTCACGTAGATCACGAGCCCCTTCGGGCCCGATAACCCGAAAATGCCTGTCTGGTTGTTCGTAATCAATCCCAAAATCAGGATCAGCAGGCCGAGCACGCCCGCCGACATGATCAGCTCGAAGATCGGCCAGCCCAGACGAGTCCAAAACTGCTGACGCAGTTTCAACGTGTGTCGATAATGATCCCGCAACCGATGGAGGACCGACTCCAAACGCCCCGTCTGCTCCCCGACAGCTACCAGTTCACAGAATAACGCCGGAAAATACCCGTCCGCCGCCCGTAGCGCCTCGGCCAGCGTCGCGCCGTTGCTTACTCGGCGCTGAACGTCGTCTATCCGGTCGGCATACGAGCCCGAGTGCCGACGCGTTTCCTGGTCAAGCACTTTGACGACGTCGACGCCGGCCTCCAAAGACGTTCCCATTCGATCGCACATCTGTGCCAAATGCCGAGTCGAAATCATTGCCATATCAGAGGGGCCCTATATAGAAGCTCAATGGTCTCGATCGGCCGCGCGCGAACCGACGTGTAGATCTCTATTCGTTCCGATCTGTCACTTATCGTCGGTTTACGCCAAGAAACCGGGGCCTCGGCCTTTGCGGCCCGACCAGCCGCGGCGTCCCGCGGCCGGTCAACATTGTAACACGCTTGATGTCGGATGACCGGCCGAGCTGGCTCGATCGGTCCATTCCCCCGCGATCTGTCGTTGTGCGCACCCTTGGCCCAAACGGCGTGGCCCTGCCGCGAATGGCACGGCCCTTGCCTCGAATGGTGATTGGTGACGCTGTCGGCAGCTTCGAACGAGCGTCCGGCGATGGCCGAGGGTGTCGGCCCCGGGGCCGATGTTCGGTAAGTCGAAATCCGGGAGCCCCCTGCTTGGGAACGTGGTGGATCTGTTACAATCCACGCATTCCGGAGCGGATCTGCCCCCAATACGACGGTCCTTACCCCTCGAAGAGAGAACGCCAGACGCGCTCATGAACGCCTGGGACTCGGTTGCCATTGTTGGAGTTGGTCTGATCGGTGGTTCGATCGGACTCGGCTTGCGCCAGCGCGATTTGGCGAAGGAAGTTGTGGGTTGTGGGCGTCGGTTGAGCAGTTTAGATCGAGCTCGCCGGTGCGGCGCGGTGACGCGAACGACCACAGACCTCGCGGACGCGGTCGGTCGCGCTCAGTTGGTCATCGTCTGCACTCCGGTCGATCGGATTGCCGACCACGTGGTTGAGGCAATGGCGAATGCTCCCGCGGACGTGGTGATCACGGACGCCGGGAGCGTAAAAGGTCTGATCATCGAGCGCGTCACGGCCGGTCCGAGCGTTTCTGATCGGTTCGTTGGAAGTCATCCTCTGGCCGGGAGTGAGAAGACGGGGCCCGAGAATGCTCGGGCAGATCTCTTTGTCGATCGGACGGTGGTGGTGACGCCTACCGAGCACTCCGCAATGGATGCGACGGCGAGCGTCGAGCGGTTATGGCGAGAGCTCGGAGCGCGCGTCAAACGCATGACGGCCGACGATCATGACCGGGTCGTCGCCGTGACCAGTCACCTGACCCACCTCGTTGCGGCTGCGCTGGCCGGGACGCTCGACGTTGAAGAAGGAGCTCTTGTCGGCACAGGTTGGCTTGACACCGTACGAATCGCGTCGGGCGATCCCGAGTTGTGGCGGCAGATCGTAGCGATGAATACCGACTCCGTGCTGGTAGCCCTATCGCGATTTGAGAATCAACTGGGCCGTTTTCGATCGGCGCTCGAACGGGGCGAATCGGCGGCCTTGATGGAATTGTTGGAAACAGGAAAGAGGATGCGCGATGCTTTGGGAAGTTGATATCCATCCGTCGGAAGGTCAACCGGACGTTGCCGCCGAAGACGTGATGCGAGAAGCGGGCGACCTGGGCTTCCCGGCCGATTTGCGAGTTGCTTCGGCCCGTGGCTACTTGCTCGAAGGAAAACTGAACGCGGAGCAGGTGCGGCGGCTGACAACTCAGCTGTTGGCCGATTCGGTCGTCGAACGTACGGTGATCGGGCCGGTTGGCGACGCTGAACTGGTTCCCGAGATCGACAAGCGTGAATCGACCGGCGGCGACGGTCGACCGGATCGAAACGATGTCCATCTCGTTCATGTGCTTCCCAAACCGGGCGTAACGGACCCTGTGGCCGAAAGCGCGGCTCAGGCAATGGCCGACATTGGAATCCCCGTACAACGCGTTCGAACGTTTCGCAAGTACTGGCTGTCTTCGTTGCCCGAATCGCAGGTCGAATTGCTATGCAACCGGATGTTGGCCAACGAGTCGATTGAGCAACTCGTTGTCGGCCCCTTGGATTTGGATCACCTGGACGTCGGTTCCACGTACGTCTTTGAACGCGTAATTGTGGCTATTCGAGAATTGGATGGAGAGGGATTGGACCGATTGAGCCGCGAGGGTCAGCTCTACTTGACACGAGTGGAGATGGATACGATCCAGGCCTATTTCCGTCAACTCGATCGCGACCCGACGGACGTTGAGTTGGAGTCGATCGCGCAGACTTGGAGCGAGCATTGCAGTCACAAGACGCTGGCCGGGCGCATCCGGTACCGTGACGGACAGACGGAGATCCAGTTTGAAAACATGTTGAAGGAGACAATCTTTGCAGCGACCCGGCAGATTCGACAAGACCTGGGTGAGGAGGACTGGTGTGTCAGTGTCTTTCAAGACAACGCGGGGATCGTCCGGTTCGACGACGAGGACAATGTCGTATTCAAGGTCGAGACGCACAACCATCCTTCGGCGCTCGAGCCGTACGGGGGCGCCAACACGGGGATTGGAGGGGTCATCCGTGACCCGATGGGGACGGGCATGGGCGCCAAACCGATCTGTAACACGGATGTCTTCTGCTTTGCACCTCCCGACACGTCGATCGACGATTTGCCCCCTGGCGTCCTCCACCCTCGGCGCGTCATGCGTGGCGTTGTGGCAGGTGTTCGAGACTACGGCAACCGGATGGGGATTCCAACGGTGAACGGGGCCGTCTACTTCGATCCTCGATACCTGGGGAACCCGTTGGTCTACTGCGGCACGGTTGGAATTCTCCCAAGGGAACATTCTTTCAAGGAACCGCGGGCCGGTGATCTGATCGTGGCGGTCGGCGGACGGACGGGCCGCGACGGGATCCACGGCGCGACGTTCAGCTCGGCCGAACTGACCAGCGACAGCGAAATGTTATCCGGCGGCGCTGTGCAGATTGGCAACGCAATCACCGAGAAAATGTTGCTCGACGTAATCCTCGAGGCTCGCGATCGAGGCCTATATCACGCGATTACCGACTGTGGAGCGGGCGGTTTTTCGAGCGCGGTCGGTGAAATGGGTGAGAAGATCGGGGCCGAGGTCTGGCTCGACAAGGCACCACTAAAGTACGAAGGGCTGTCGTACACGGAAATCTGGATTTCGGAGGCTCAGGAGCGGATGGTCCTGGCAGTGCCGGAAGAGCATTGGGCAGCCTTCGATGAGCTCTGCCGCGCTGAGGCCGTTGAAGCGGTCTGCATCGGACGGTTCGTGGAGACGGGACGTCTGGAATTGAAGTACAAGGAACATACGGTGGCGGACCTGGACATGGCTTTCTTGCATGATGGCCGGCCGCCCGTCGTGCGAGATGCCGTTTTCCACCGCCCGGAACTCCGACCGCTCGAGGCGCCTTCGGACCCCATCCAATTCGGCCATGACTTGCACGAGCTGCTCAGATCATTGAATGTGGCCAGCAAGGAATGGGTGGTCCGGCAGTACGATCACGAAGTGCAAGCCGGAAGCGTCGTCAAACCGCTCGTCGGGATCGAAAATGACGGGCCGGGCGATGCGGCAGTCGTGCGACCAAAACTCGGCTCGGCGTGCGGCCTGGCGATAAGCTGTGGCATGAACCCGCATTACGGCTCGTTCGACACCTACTCCCTTGCCGCCCGCGCGCTGGCGCGGGCGAGTCGGCAACGGGGGGGGGGGGGGGGCGCTGCCGACCAGCTCGACAGTCTCGGCGCTCTCTTGTAGATCCTTG
>CAYNDU010000519.1:0-4599 GCA_964395615.1 uncultured Pirellulaceae bacterium
TACCTAAAAGCCATCGCATCACCGCCTCTCGCTCCCCCCTCCGTCATCCACGATTCCCAAAACCAAAACAGACTCGGTGCCCTCCCGGGAAACGGGCAGGGCCACTTCTTACTCGGCGGTCGTTCCGCCCTCGGCCGATCCATGCCCATTCGCCATGCTTCAACGGGGCCACGCCAGCGTACCGCACAGATCGGCAACCCGCCGAGCGCCCGATTCGGCAAGCGCCTCCGGCAAGGCCTCGACCAATGTCTGCGAAATGGTCGGATTGAAGAAATTGGCCGTACCCACTTGCACGGCCGAAGCGCCGGCAACCAGGAACTCCATCACATCGTCAATCGAACTGATTCCGCCAATGCCAATCACCGGGACCTCAACGGCTCGAGCAACCTGGTAAACACAACGCAGTGCCACCGGCTTGATCGCCGGCCCGCTCAACCCGCCCATGCCGTTTCCCAAAACGGGTCGACGACGGCGCCAGTCAACCGCCAGTCCCAACAACGTGTTGATCACGCTCAACGCGTCCGCTCCACCTGCGGCCGCTGCGCGAGCGACATCGTCGATCCGCGTAACGTTGGGTGTCAGCTTGGCGAGTAGCGGCAGCTGACACGCTTTCCGGACGGTGGCCACCAAACGCTCGCATTGCCCACAATCGGTTCCGAAGTCGACGCCGCCCGTTACGTTCGGGCATGAGATGTTCAATTCTAACGCCGCCATGCCCCCTGCCTCTTCCAACCGCTCGGCCATCGTCACAAACTGTTCGATCGAGCGTCCGGCAATACTGACAATCACCGGAGTGGACAATTCGCGGAAATAGGGGAGATGATGCGTCAGAAACGCCTCCAACCCGTCGTTGTCCAACCCGATCGAATTCAGCATCCCCGCCGGGGTCTCGACCGTCCGCCATGGCGCGTTCCCCGGACGCGGGTCCTGAGTGATCGTCTTCGGCACGATGCCTCCGAGACACGACAGGTCAACCACATTCGCCAGTTCGCGAGCATATCCGAACGTTCCCGAGGCCACCAAGATGGGATTTGGGAGCGTCAGTCCCGCAAGGCGAACGGTCAGATCAACGTTGGTTGGATTCGTGGAGTCCGATGTCATTCTCGATTCCTGCTGTCGATCAACGTTTCCGACCCAACCCATGCGCGGTGTCAGTCTAACGTCAAAAGCAATGCAGCAACAAGGCGGAGGGAGGCAGGCGCGGATCACGAAGGTCGCTCAGAGGGGCGGCCCCGTATCCAGCGATCCGAGTTCACCAGTCGAGGCCGAATCGAACGTTGGTCCCGTAACCCGCCTCCAGGTCGGGCCCACAAGAAATGGCGATGCGAACTCGGCTTGGGAGCATCGGGTCGAGCGTGACCCGAAGGCGAGCGCAGGCCTGGGCCTGAGGACAGCCGCCTCGGCCAAATGGAGGCAGTAAAAAAAGCAGGAGAGCCATCCGCCACGCCACGGACGGATGCCCGTGGTCCCCCCGGTCACGGCGGAACAGCTCGTCTTCCTGCCAGATTGCCCCGTGAGGCCTTAGATCACGCCGCCGTGAACCCGTTGTGGCGACATGTGGTCCGGCTGATCCAAGAACCAGAACCGTTCCCATTGATTCATCAGGGACCGGAAATCCTCGGACGTGTAGATGAGCTGCCGCGTTCGGCGAGCCGGGTCCGCAGAGTAGCCAGGTAGGACGCATCCAACACTTGTGCTGAGCAGCGCACCGAGCACGACTGTATACAAGATTCGACGCATCGAATCGTTCCTCCGTGAACAGAAAGCGTCGCTTCCGCCGCGCGCCGGGCACAGTGGAAACATCCGTGGATCCAGCTGCCCGGTTTACACCGTCGGGCCGCTCGTCCCATTCGCTCCTAGTGAATCGTGATCTTCCATGGACGGCGCCGAACCTAAGACAAGTCAAGCGGTTCGGTCGAATCGTGGAGTCCGTCAAGCCTCGAGGCCCGCCGCCCCACGTCACATCCAACGGCTCAGGAATCGAGCCAACCTATTGATTTCCATCCAATATTTCCGGGGTGACATCCGGGGGAGCCACCGGCCCCACGTCACCATCCGCCACCCAGTGTCCCTCTGCCTCGGCTGACTGACGTGCAGCGGCCGCGTCGCGTTCCAGCTGACGAACCCGCTCCTCCATCTCCTTGCCAGGCTTGAACGTCACAACATATTTCTCGGGCACATCCACTCGCTGTCCCGTTCGCGGGTTCCGCGCCTTGCGAGCCGCCCGTTTCTTTACCTCGAAAACACCAAAGTTCCTCAGCTCGATCCTCCGCTCATCGACCAGGGCCGCGACGATCGCGTCGAACGTCTTCTGGACGATTTCCTTCGTCTTCAGTTGGGTCATCCCGATCTCTTCGGAAATCGTCTTAACGATCTCTTTCTTCGTCACGACTCAACTCCGTCACAGGGCCATCAAAAGGGCGACAATTGCCACTCCGTCCGCCTGTCGCTTGTTGCTCCAAGTGTAAGTACCACAAGCATTAGAGTCAAGTTCAAACCCCATTCATGGGCGTCGCAGGCACGCAGAGCGGCCTCCTTCGCATCACCAAATCCTGTGAGCGGTATTTCCGACGAGAACGACACAAGTCCTTGTATTGCAACACCTTACAAGTCAACCACTAAAAAGGGCAACCGATTCTCAACGTAACGTGTTTAATAGTATAAGTTTCCAGCAAGAGCGCTAGGATTCTGTCCCGTGCGCGCCGAGTCGGTCTGATGGCAATATCGGTTGCCCAGACGCTAGACTTCAACCAATCCCTAAACTCCTCGGAATTCGCACAACGGTCAGTTCCCGTCGAAGCTCACGCTTAAACGTGGATCACCTTGCGCTGGGCTTCGATTTCGTCGAGTTGAACGAGTGGGCCCGTCCCGGCACCGGGACAAACGACGCACGTCTCCAGCCAGGCTTCTCGGGACGCCAGATTTGAGTCCCAGAACGGCCAGGTCCTGCACTGGCGGGGTCGAGCCTCGTACGCAGTGCACTTGCGCGTCCGGGCGTCCAAAAGGACACAATCGTAATTGCGTCGTTCCTTCAGACTGCGCCGTATCCCGATTTTGCGGACGAACCGGCGTTCGAACTCGGCCGAACCGGCACAACCGACGGCCTCGGACAACGCGTCGATTTCTTCCTGATTCACCCAGACATATCCGGGCCCACCGGAACAACACTCGCCGCACTCTGAGCATTCGAACGGAAGGCCATCTTTATACCAAGGCCCTTTGGCCATAACGTCTCCCTGTTATTCGCGGCCACGCGTTCCGATTGGAAATGCGCCGATCGACGAGAATCACCGCCGCCGGATCTGGATCGCACCTGGGGTCCAAACCCGCTCAGGCCTGCACAAACGTACGAGCAATTTCTTCGATCGCCTGTGTGGCGGCATCAATTTCATCTTCTCGAGTGAAAATACTGAAACTGAAGCGCACCGTCCCCCCTTGCTCAGTGGTCCCGAGCGACTCGTGCATGAAAGGCGCACACTGAATACCTGCTCGCACCTGAATATAGTGGGATGCGTCGAGCATGGCTGCGACCTGCCGTGGGTCCGTGCCCTCGATATTCATGCTGACCACGCCGAGCTGACGATCGGCGTCACAGGGCCCGTAAACCGTGACGCGTCGGATCGCTTGAAGTTGTTGGATCATTCGATTGGTCAGCGTCCGAGCATGTTCACGAACATGGCTCAAGCCGTGTTGTTCGAGAAAGGCGATTCCCTGTCCCATTCCCAGTACGGCGGGGACGTTGAGATTCCCCGGTTCATACTTGTCGGGCAACGCGTCCGGCTGTCGGTCTTCGTCGCTCTGTGTCCCGGTTCCGCCCTGCCTGAGGGGTAGCAAACTCTGATCGCACCCCGGCGCGATGTACAACACGCCCAGGCCGGACGGCCCCAAAAGCCCCTTGTGCGCCGGTGCGGCAAAAAAATGAGCCCCGATTCGGTTCACGTCGATCGGCATATGACCCAGTGATTGAGCCGCATCGACCAGATAGAGTACGTCATGTTCGGCGGCGATTTGGCCAACTTCTTCCACGGGCTGTAGAGCACCGGTCACATTGGAGGCGTGGACGAGCGCGATCAGTCGAGTGTTGGGACGAATGGCCGTGCGAATCGCATCGGGGTCGACAATCCCACGTCCATCGCAGGCAACGCGCGTGACTTCGATGTCCTGGTGTTCCTGAAGAAACCGTAGAGGACGCAGCACGGAGTTGTGATCGACATGGCTCGTCACCACGTGGTCGCCCGGTCGCAGACACCCATGGATGGCCAGATTCAACGACTCCGTGCCGTTCGCCGTGAAGACCACCCGGTGCGGATCTTCGCCTCCGATCAAACGGACCAATTGCTGCCGCGCGTGCATCGTCAGACGCTGGACCTGGTCCGCCTCGCGGTAAGCGCCACGACCGGTCGTGGCTCCGAGCTCGCGTTGATAGTGGTCCACGGCCTCATAGACGGCCTCCGGTTTGGGCCAACTGGTCGCCGCATTGTCCAAGTAAATTCGTCGCTGATTCATGAGACTCCGTCCGCTGCTAACAAAGTGGCCCATCGGCCGTTAGGGTAAAGGGGTCAGGAGTCAATTGTGCGAAGCACCCTACGGGCCGTTCCG
>CAYNDU010000520.1:0-4575 GCA_964395615.1 uncultured Pirellulaceae bacterium
CCAGTGAACACCTTGCTCAGCCCAACCGCTACGCGAGCCCGTTCCTGCACCCAGGGGGTGAAGGGAACTGATCTTGGTTGCGAGGCATTGTTTCGAGTACAGTAATCGCCACGAATCGTGCCCGCGATGGATGCCCGCGATGGATGTCTCGGATGGTTTACCGTCAAGGAAGGTGGTTGTTGGATATGGCTAATTTCAAGACACATATCACGATCTCGACGGCCGTCGGCGTGGGGGTGGGAGCTGCCGGCCACAGCGCAGGAATGCCGTTGGTCTCCTGTATGCTGGGCGGCGGAATCTGTAGTGTGGCCGGAATCCTGCCGGACTTGGACAGCGATTCCGGGATCCCGTTTCGCGAGTCGGTGGCGTTCGTATCGGCGTTTGTGCCGTTGATGATGGTCCAACGTTTTGAGCACCTGGGCTGGTCGCGCGAAGTCATCGTCTTGGCCTGCGCGCTGATCTACATCGGCATTCGATTCGGCGTAGCCGAGGTCTTTCGCCGCTACACGGTTCACCGAGGAATGTGGCACAGTATTCCCGCGGCGTTTTCGGTCGCCCTACTGACCTTTCTGATCGCCGACGATCAAAACCTCCGGTTGCGGCTGTATTGGGGGGCAGCAGCTCTAGCCGGATTTCTGACACATCTGTTGCTTGATGAAATCTACAGTGTTGATTTTCGCGGCATCCGGATCAAGAAGTCCTTTGGCACGGCGCTGAAGATGTTCAGCCGAAGGGGGGCGTGGCCCAACGTCTCGACGTACGGCAAGTTGATCTTCCTGGCGTTCCTTGCCTGGACCGACCCCATGCTGATGGACGATGCCGGACAACACCAACCCGGCGTCACGCAAACGGCTCGGCAACTCAGGGAGCACGTTGACCGGGCACAAACCGAAACGGCGGACCAGCTTCTGCGACGTTGAACCATCGATTCGAAGAACGCTGTGGACGGCGCACGACCGAGTCGGCAAAGGACCGCCGCCGTCGTGGGACTCGGCAACGATCTGCAACCGCGTCTGCAGATCGAGTCAATCGCCGGTCGAAGGGCGATTGCTGTCCACGATCAGCGTAACCGGTCCATCGTTCACCAGGGCCACATCCATGTGGGCCTGAAACCGTCCGGTCGCCACGGTGATTCCTGTCCGTCGAACGCACTCGACGAATTCAAGATAGAGGGGCTCGGCAAGCTCCGGCGGCGCCGCACGGACAAAGCTGGGTCGCCTTCCCTTTCGACAGTCGCCGTACAGCGTGAATTGACTGATGACCAGCATCTGGCCACTCCGTTCACCGAGTGACCGATTCATCTGACCATGGTCATCTTCGAAGATTCGCAGGTGCGTCAGCTTCGTTGCCAGCCACTGCGCGTCCTGGTCGGTATCCTGCCTGCCAACGCCCAGCAAAACGACCATCCCACCGTCGATCGTGCCAATCACTTCGTCGTCGACGGTCACCTGCGCGGAATGGACGCGTTGTACGCATGCGATCATCGCAAGTCCGTTGTTTCTGATTGGCTCGATGAGTCGGTTTGGTCCGTCGGCTCCGGTTGATCATCCCGGTCCGAAGTGTCCAGCCCGCGCGCTCGGCGAATCGCCTGCACCTGCTCGACAACGCGTTGAATCAAGGCGTAATTTTCATCGAGTCGGCGCAACTGGACGGAAAAGGCACACCCGATCCAGAGAATGCCAAGCAGGGCGCAGGTGAAGTGGACGATCACCCACTGCTGCGACGTCTTGAAGTTGGCGGCCGGATCCGAAGCGGCACCGAGCGTCACCAGCGCAATCAGGGCCAACATGCCGCTCAATGCCCAGGGAAACGTGCGTCGTTTCAGTTGATTGCCTTCCAGAATGAACTGGCGATCCAGGTCGTACGTTTCCACGACCTCTTTGCACCAACGACCGGTTCCGACGAAGTAGGTGATGCAGATCGCGTTGACCAGCAGCACCATCAGTGCGGCTGAAATGCCGACCCACACGTGGGTTCGCTTGCGGTTATGCATCGGGTCGAAGGCTCGAGATTCGTCTGCCAGCCGGCTTTCGAGCCGAGCGATCAATTCCGGATCGGTCGCTGCCGCCTGCCGGGCGATTTGCAATTGGCGATTGATCTCGATCAACGATCGAGCTTCCTCGTTGAAATCGCCGATCCGAACGCCCAGCGCAAAATTGGCGCCCATCAGGCCGAACGCGAGCAGCGACAAGATAAGGAAGATGCGGGACAACGTGAGTCACTTTCAGATGGAGTTGGTAGAATCGAACATCACAAAAGGGCTCGCCCTGCCTACACGGCCACGAGCAACGGGTGCGACTCGGCCTCCGTCGACGCACGGCGTGCCGCGCGGAGGCGAGCGAGAGCCGCTTGGGTGGAGCTGGGCCCGCCCGATGAACCCTCGTAGTCTATTCGCCCAATGATCCTCCGACCAGTCGTCGACGTTGGATCCGCCGCTACCGCCCGCACGCGCCGCCCACTAAAATACCATCCATGAAACCAGTCATTGCCATCACCATGGGCGATCCGACCGGGATCGGTCCGGAGATCATCGCCGGTGCCTGGGCCGATACGGGGCTGCACGACGGCTGCCGAGCCGTGGTGCTGGGGCACCCGGTGCTCATGGCGCGCGCGGCGGAACTGATCGGTGCCCCCCTTCGTGTGCAAACGCTCGAACGCAGTCAACTCGTGGATGGGACGAGCTGGAATTCAACCGTCAACTGTCTTCCCTGTATCGATTGTACATCGAATGAAGTGCTGGCCCTGCGTCCCGCAGCGGTCGACCCACGTGGCGGGCAGGCAGCTTACGACGCAGTCACTCACGGGTGCCGACTTGCCCTGAACGGACAAATCGACGCGTTGGTTACCGCGCCATTGAACAAGGCCGCCCTGGTGGCTGCCGGACACCATTATCCGGGCCATACGGAATTATTGGCCGAGTTGTGCGAGGTACCGGAAGTCGCCATGATGCTCTACCTCGGACCGGCGACCGGCGCGGGCGGCGCGGCCGGTCTGGGCGTCGTCCACGTGACATTGCACACGGCGCTTCGCAACGTATTTGACCAGCTAACCAGCGATCGAATCGTACGCTCGATTCACCTGGCCGATCGAATCATGGCCGCCCTTTTGGCGGCGGAAGGAGTCCAGACGGCTCCCCGAATCGGCGTTTGTGCCTTGAACCCGCACGCCGGCGAACAGGGACTCTTCGGTAATGAGGAGCAGACGATCATTCGGCCGTCCGTATCGCGAGCCGCGGGAGCCGGCGCACGGGTCGATGGTCCGATGCCGGCCGATACGCTGTTGGGCCGGGCCGCCGCCGGTCAGTTCGACGCGGTCGTTGCCATGTACCATGACCAGGGGCACATCGCCCTGAAATTGCTCGACATGTACCGGGCCGTCAATATCACGCTCGGTCTACCCGTTATCAGAACCAGCGTTGCCCACGGAACAGCCTTCGATCTGGCCTGGCAAGGCCTCGCATCAGCCGACGGAATGGTCGAGGCCGTTCGAGCGGCAACACAACTCGTGGCCGTGCGCGATTCTCTGGTATGGACGTGAACCGACGGGCGGGTGCAAGCTGCAAACGGTTGACAAGGGACTTACGAACGGAATACCCCAATTGAAGACACTTCCGGTCGCAAAAAGAAAGGATCGACGTTCATGATCTACCGCCCTGCCCCGCACGCCTGCCTGGTGTTCCTGGTCCGACACGGCGCGACCAGGAGCAATCTGGCCGATCCACCACGCATCCAGGGCTATGGTGTCGATCTGCCGCTCGACCAGGTCGGTCGGAGGCAAGCAGAGCAGGCGTGCGAGTTACTGGCAGACCAACCGTTCGAGGCGGCCTATTCCAGTCCACTCGCGCGAGCTCGTGAGACGTGCCAGATCATCGCCGATCCCCACCACCTTGAACCGACGTCGATCGACGCCCTCAAGGAAGTCGATGTGGGACGTTGGGAAGGTAAATCATGGGCCGAAATTGAGCAGAGCGAACCGCAGGCCTACCGGCAGTTCGTGCGTGATCCCTCAGAGTACGGTTATGCGGGTGGCGAAAATCTGACGGACGTGCGCCGGCGCGTGGTTCCGGCTGTCGAACAACTGGCCGTGCGTCATCCGCATCAGTCCATTCTGGTCGTTGCGCACAATGTTGTGAATCGCACGCTGCTGGCGACGTTACTGCAGATCCCCATTGCCCATGCGAGAAAAATCGACCAGGACAATTGCGGTGTGAACATCATCCGCTACCGCAATCGCACGGCAAAAGTGCTGACGCTGAATGCGTCGTTCCACCTGCACCGGGAGTGAGGCCCGACCGCTCTTCCAGACTCGGACCGGAAAGAGGTTCTCAATCCAGCAGGTCTGTTACGTGGTGTTTTTTTTGGCGACACCGAACACCGCGTGTTTCAACGCGGTCACGCGTTTCGCAATGGCTTCAGTGTCTGCCTCATGCTTGATGGCGTGGAGCAGTTCGGTTTGACGCCGTTCCAGTACGCGGTTCTTGTCTGAGTTCTTTGCCATTACCGATCAACTTTAACAAGTTCCAAAATCGGTCGATTGCTGCGATGCCTTGCACGATGGAGTCGCGGGTTGTTCGTC
>CAYNDU010000521.1:0-4539 GCA_964395615.1 uncultured Pirellulaceae bacterium
GTGGTTGCTTCTTTTTCCAGACTCTCTCTGCGTGATAGGCTGTTTCATCCTATCAATCGAACGGGGGGCCCACGCGCACCGTTCGTCGCCGGCCCCGATTGGCCCGCGAGCCGACCATCCGACTTGGCGCGCCGACGGTGAGAGCCTAGAATTAACACAACTGCATATGTGAAAAATAGCCTTGTCGGCTGAGAACGGCGTGGCGGCGTAATCGATGAAGGCGGATTACGGCCGGGCGAGGGGCCGGGTGCCTCTGGCACCTGCGGGCAGGCCGGCTAAACTGTGCAGCGGGGCGATCGGTCGTGCGGGTGTCGACCGGAATGAGACTCTGAGCGTGGAAGGCGACAACACGATGGCCAAGAAAGGTCCGCGGAAGAAGGCACCGAAGACGTTGGCCGTGATCAACGCCGACAATTGCACGGGGTGCGAATCGTGCATCGAGGTATGCCCGGTCGATTGCATTGAGTTAATCGAGCGCAACCTGGGCGTGAAGGGCTCCCAAGCCTGGTGTCAAATCGACCTGGAACGGTGTGTTGGATGCGAGGTGTGCGTCCATATTCCTCAGAAAAAATCCAATCCATACGCGCTGACGGTCTGTCCTTGGGACGCCATTGAATTGGTACCAACCGAACAGGTGGCCAGTGTAGTGGCACAAATTGGCGGACCGACGGATTACTTGGACGAGCACTGGCAACGACTGGTTGACTCGGCACAATCCCTGGCCGAGTTGCGAGCCGGGGTATAGACATTCCCCGCCCGATCGGCCGGCGTTCCGGGGCACAAACGACGGTAGCAGCCGGCTGCGGACTCAATGGCACTGCAAGGCTACGGCGGCACTGCAAGGCTACGGCGGCACTGCAAGGCTACGCGTTGATCGCGGCGAGGCATTTTTGCAGGTAGCCGATACTGGCTCTGGCCAGAA
Organism: uncultured Pirellulaceae bacterium; assembly: GCA_964395615.1. Classification (GTDB taxonomy): domain Bacteria; phylum Planctomycetota; class Planctomycetia; order Pirellulales; family Pirellulaceae; genus CAYNDU01. Next base: position 923 of record CAYNDU010000521.1, read on the forward strand.
CTTCCGGTCCTGGCGAGTAGTCGAACACTTCGACCGAGACCCACCCGTCGTAGCGAACTTCTTTCAGGGCACTGAGGATGGGAATGAAGTCGACATCTCCCATACCGGGCCCTTTCCGGTTGGCATCATTGGCATGAAAGTGTCTCAGTTGTCCGGCATGTTCACGAATAATATCCGGGATGGGCGTCTCTTCGCTGGCCATGGCCTTAACGTCCAGGTGCAATTGAACCGAGGGATCGCCAACCATCTCGATCAACCGACAACCTTGTTCGGCAGTCAGCAAGAAATCTCCTTCTTCCGGTCCCAGTGGTTCGATAGCCAGCACGACTTCGCAATCGTGCAATGTCTCGACCACTTGTTGCAGCACATCGGCGGCGAATTCCATGGCCCGGTCGTGGGTCATCCCATCGAGCAGATTACGTTGTTGGGGTGATCCGAGCACGAGAGTTTGTCCGCCGAGATCTCGGCACAGGCGAGCCAGTTCGGCCAGGTACTGCCCGGTCGCCTGCCGAACGCCCGAGTCGGGCGAAGTGAGATGGAAGCCTTCGGTAAAGGCCAGCAACCAATGCAGGCCAACCGTCTCGAGGTCGGCACGTTCGACGTGTTTCGCAATGTCGCGCCGTTGCGAGGAGGAAATATTGCGAACATCTTTGTCGATCGTGAACGGAGCAAATTCAATTCCCGTATAGCCGGAATCGCGGGCAAACTCGAGGCCTTTTTCGATGGGCCAGTCTTGAAAGGTCTCGTTGCAGATGGCGAATTTCATGAGCCGGTCACCGTCGATTTCGGGGTACTTTGTGAGGCTGCAAGCGACACGAGCCGCTCGCTCGTGGTGGCCCGATTCCGATCAGAAGCCCGGCAGGGGCTTCTGGGCATCGGTCTCTGTCTTGACGCCGCTTCGAGCGGCCTTTTTCTTCGTGGTCCGCTTCTTACCGGCCGCACCCGTCGATACCGATTCCAGTGTACGGCCCTCGGCAGTACTCGGTGCACTCACGCATGGCTCTTCGGCACCGTCCAACCGGTCACCTTGCTCGACACGTGACAGTCGTTCCCGAATTCTGTCACCGTATTCCTCCGACAATTCGCAGCCGAGGAAACGTCGGCCGAGTTTTTTGGCGACGACCAGTGTTGTTCCACTTCCTCCAAAGGGGTCGAAAACGACGTCATCGGGGCAGCTGCACGCTCTAATGATTCGTCCCAACAGCTGTTCGGGCATCTGGCAACCATGAAACCCGGCCCGTTCGTTAAACGTCCCCGCAACTCGCGGGAAATACCACGTATCTTCATCCGCTCCAAACCCGGTGGGCAGATCTTGCGGGCGTAAGATCCAGGTATCATCGGGCAAACGCCCTTTGGGATTCGCTCGTTTGTCACCATACACGAGTTGCCGCGCAGAAGGCACTCGAATCTGATCGACGTTAAACGTGCAACCATCTATCGACTTGACCATGTGGAAGAGATGAGCGTGTGAGCGGCTGAATTTGTATTTACAGTTCACACCGAACGTGTAATACCAGACGACCCAACTGCGGCAGATCAATCCGAGCTCACGTTGCATCAAAACCTTCAATTCCGCGGCGTATTCGTCACCGATCGCCAGCCAGAATGTGCCGTCGGCCTTCAGCACTCGAACCACTTCGCTCAGCCAGTCGCGGCACCAGTTAAGATACTCGGAATCCTCTCGCTGGTCGTCATACACGTCATAATCATAGCCAATATTGAAGGGTGGATCGGCGAATGCGAGGTCGACGCTCCCCTCAGGCAGCTGCCGCATGAAATCGACACAATCTCCGATGTGCAGTTTATCCAATTCACCATTCACCAGGCAAATCCTCTCGTGCGATGATGGGCTGGGGTCACTTTCACCGGACGCCCTGCGATCCCGGTCCGACCGTCCCGGTACTTTGCCCACGCTTCTTCCTCGTCTCCCGACGGATGGCGTCGTGGACGCGGCTATCCTAGCAGGTGGCTCATGCCCTGTTCAAGCGGCAAACGACGAGCCGTACCTTGCTGGTCACGGCTCCTGGCCCGACAATGCTCCTGGCGGAGCGGATTTCTTGTGCGGCTTTCGGCAAACGTTGCGAGTGTCACGGGAGCCGGCTCCACGGATTCTTGTCTGAACGGGTGCACGCACGGTTTCTGAGAAACGAACATGTCATGGTAGTCTTTTGGATTGGCCTGTCAGCCATCTCGCTTGTCACGGTCGCATCGTGCTTGGGGTTGATTCTGTTGACGAACCGCCGCATCGGCCAGCTCGTCGATGTCGAGCCGGCGCTCCAGGTTCCGTGGCCGTCGGTCACCGTTGTGATTCCCGCTCGAAATGAGCAGCGCGATATTGAGCATGCGCTCGAGTCGGTTCTGGCGCTCCACTACGAGCGGCTCGAGGTGCTGGTCATTAACGATCGGTCAACGGACGACACGGGGCCCATCCTGGATCGAATGGCGGCAGCGCACGGGCGATTACGAGTGGTTCATTTGGCAGAGCTTCCGCCCGGCTGGTTGGGCAAGAACCATGCGTTGCATTTTGGCGCCGCTCGATCGACCAGCGAGTACGTATTGTTCACGGACGCAGACGTGGTCATGCACCCCGACACGTTGCGCCAGGCGATCAGCTACGTGCACCACCGGCGACTGGACCACCTCACGATCAGTCCCGATATCCTCGTCCCTCACGTGATGCTCGGCGCGTTCGTCACTGTCTTCTTCAACGTACTGACGATCTACATGCGGCTCTGGAGAATGGCCGACCCCGAAAGCTCGGCTTTCATGGGAATCGGTGCCTTCAACCTGGTGCGCCGTGAGGCATATTGCCGAGCGGGAACACACTTGGCGATTGCCATGCGTCCGGACGATGACCTGAAATTGGGCAAGATCATCAATGACCACGGGTACCGACAGGAACTACTCGCAGGGGCCGGGCGATTGTCCGTCCGCTGGTATGCATCCCTGGGCGAGCTGATTCGCGGCTTGGAAAAAAACGCCTTTTCGGGTGTCGAATATCGTCTCTGGCGAGTAATGGGAGGCACGGCGGCTCTATTCGCCCTTGATGTCTGGCCCTTCATAGCGCCGTGGATTCTGGGCGGAATGGCCCGGTGGATCTACCTTGCCACGGCGGCAGTCATCCTTCTCAATGCCTGGATATCGGCTCGTCAAACTGGCCACAGCCTTTGGACGGTAGCGCTCTTTCCGGTGGCCATTCTGTTGCTAATCTACATTCAGTGGCGAAGCACTTTGCTAACGATCTTCCAAGGCGGAATTCGTTGGCGCGACACGTTCTATTCGCTAGCCGAGCTCAAAGAGAACAAGGTATAGTGAAGGGACATGAAGCGTGCCGGTCGATGCCGGCTGTCGCCGCTCGGCGGCGGACGAGATCCGGCTGACCCTCGGGGGAAACGATTTTGAAAGGTCAACCATGAGGCGCATGAATTGTCGTCTGTCGCTTTCCTGTCTTCTCTCCGCCCTGCTCGCGTTGCTTGCAATGAGTTCGGCGGCCGGCCTGGCGTCAGGGTCGTCGCCCGGGAACTGGCGGGGCGGGGGCGGGGGGGGCTGCCTGCCCCCGGGCGGGCGCGGGCGGGTGTGCGGGGTGGTCAGTCTCACACACGCCATCTACAGCAGCG
>CAYNDU010000522.1:0-4527 GCA_964395615.1 uncultured Pirellulaceae bacterium
GGAATCTCCATTGAACACGTTGCTCAGCCCAACCGCTACGCGAGCCCGTTCCTGCTCCTTTTCCGGCCCTTCCTTCCCATCTTACCTTGACGCTATTCGGCCCTTGCGGTAGTGTTCCCGCCCCATCTCGTCCGGCGTGGCTGACACCTCTCTTCTTGCGCGGATTGCGTCGTCGTGTGCTCCACGGACGAATAGGGTGTTCGTTCAGCAAGGGAATCAGCGTTATGAGGTTTCACCCCGTATCGGAAAAGAGCCGGCCACTGGGGCCCGGCCGCGGTTGCGCCTGGGCGACCCTCGTTCTCGGGGTGCTCCTTGCCTGTTCGGCGGTCGCGCAGCCACCTCAACCGGGCAACATCCGGTTGAATCTCCAAGGGGAGGTCAAGCTGGGCGCGTTGATCGACTATGTCAGTCAGCGTCTGCAAATGCAATTCATCTATTCGCCGACGATGGGAAATCGGCGTGTGAATGTGCGGTCGCCAAAAGAGCTACCGGTCACCTCATTATTGCCGCTCTTAGGCGCTGTTCTGAAATCGGAGAAGATGGCATTGGTGCAAGCGGACCTGCCCGGATTCTACCGAATCACCGACGCCAAGGAGATGTTGGGAGCGGCGGAAGCGGGTGATGCGGAGCGCGTCTTGACGGAAAAGGGGCCAGCCACTCCTGTGACCGAAGCATTCGTTTTACGTCACAGTAGTGCTAAGGAAATGTCGCAGTTACTGCGACCCTTCCTGACAACGACCGGGTCGAGTTTGATCGCGTTGACCGATAGTAATGTCCTGGTCGTCACCGACTATTCCAAGACGGTGCTACAAATCAAGCGTTTGATCGATGTCATCGACCAACCTCGTGGCGACCTGACGATTGAATTCTACACGGTCGAACATCTTCCGGCCGCCAAACTGGCCGAGCAGATCCGCGCCATGCTGGGCGTTCGTCAGTCGGCGAATGGAGCTTCTCCGGCTGGCGGTACGGCGCGCGAGCGCGCCGAGCTCTTCGAGGAGTTGAGAACCAACCAGATCGTTGTGGTTGGATCCCGGGACGACGTTGAGGAAGCACTGGGTTTGCTCAAACGGTTCGATGTATCGCTTGGCCTGGTCACGCAAGTCTACCGGTTCACGCACATCCAGGCCGAACGGTTTCATAAACTGGCTCAAGGCTTCCTGGCCGCGCAGGACAGCGACCGACTCTATTCCGGGTCGGTTGATTCCGAGGGGAATTTACTGTTGGTCCGTGCCACACCCGAGGTGCACGAACGGTTGGCCGACCTTCTCGAGCAGGTCGATGTGCCGATCGAAGTGGAACGAAGTCCGATCCGATTCTACAAATTGAAAAATGCCAACGTCATGGACGTGCTCTATACGTTACTGGCCTTACAGGAGGCCGGTGGCGAGGGAGCGACCGGCATGGCGGCTGACGGGACGGCTATCCTGGGGCCTGGGCAGGCGGGGGCAATGGGCGGCGCCGACGTCGGCTCCTTAACGGGCGGCCGTGAACTGACGGGAAGTCGGCCGCTACCCACAGGCGCGGGCGCTCGGTCCATCGCCAACGCGACCGGCCAGCAGGCATTTTCCATGCCGCTCGGTCCTGAATCGAGGCCCGACCGTTATGACAATCAAATGCAAGCTCGACAACAGCGCATCGACGGCGCGACGAGCAGTCAGTTTGCCCTAGGTGGCACGGCCAATTTGCCGGGCCGGGCCCGGGTCTCCGCCGATCCGACGACCAATAGTCTGATCGTGGTCGCTCCGCCAGAGTCGCACGAAATGTACAGCAAGTTGATATTGCAACTGGACAAACGGAAGCCGCAGGTCATGATCGACGCCAAGATCATTGCCGTCGACACGACCGACAACTTTCAGTTGGGCGTTGAGGTCAGCGGCGGCGATCGTACGCCGCTCAAGCGGATCTTCGCGTTTACTTCGTACGGTTTGAGTCAAGTCAACCCGATCACCGGCGCGCTGCAGATCCTGCCGGCCGCCGGCTTCAATGGGACGTTGGTCGATCCCAGCGTCGCCGACGTCGTTGTGCAGGCGTTGGCCTCCCATGCGCGAGCCCGGGTCCTCGCATCTCCACGCATTCTGGTCAACGACAACAGCACGGGCCAGTTGGAGAGTGTTGCGAGTGTTCCGTTTCAAAGTGTCAACGCATCAAACACCGTGTCGACAACGAGCCTTGGCGGCAATCAGCAGGCCGGCACCGTCATTACGGTGACTCCGCACATTAACGAGAACAACCATCTGTTGCTCGAGTTCGAAGTGGAATTCAGCACGTTTGTCGGAAATGCACAAGCGAGTTCTTTGCCACCGCCGCGCCAGATCGACCGGGTTGGAAGTACCGTGACGATTCCCGATGGGCAGACGATCATCGTAGGCGGCCTGCGACGATCGGGCGACCAGAACGGCGTGACCGGTCTACCGTATATCTCGGAATTGCCGATCCTGCGCGCCCTGTCCGGTTTTCAGACCAGGCGAGCCGAGACAACGTCATTCTTTCTGTTTATTCGCCCATTGATCTTGCATGACGACCAGTTTGCCGACTTGCGTTATATGTCACAAAAAGCCGCGCGAGCGGCCGACGCCGGAGCCTCCCACCCGGTCGCTCGACCGATTATGATAGATCCCTAGCAAACTGCCTCGAAGGGACATGGCGGGAAGCGAAGGGCACGAGAGGCATACTTCGCCCATCCCACCTGGCGACACCAACGCTCATGAGCGACGACTTATCTCCCACCGACGACGCGCATTCAATGGCCCGGCAGTTGGGGTTGCCGTTGGAAGTGGACCTCAGCGACTGGCCACCCTGGCAGGCCTTTGTCGAACAGTTTGAAATCGGTTTCGTGCGGCGCCATCGTATCATGGGCTTATGGGATCAGGACCATCCGCTCGTGGCGATTTGCGACCCGGCCGGCTGGGAACAAGTCGACGTCGTGCGCCGTCTGCTGCACACCGATTTCGACGTCGTCATCTCCAGCCCCGAACAGATTCAGGCCGCCGTCAACATCGCGTTCGAAGCTCAAAGCGGGCAGGCACAGGAATTTATTGACGCGATGGACCGCGATGACGTGTTGTCGGAGATTAGGGCCATCGACGGTCACGAGGACCTGCTCGACACATCCGGCCGTGCGCCGGTTATCAAGTTAGTCAACCTGATGCTGTTCGAAGCGGTCAAGAACCACGCATCGGATGTCCATATTCAACCGTCCGAGGATCGAGTGGTCGTCCGCCAACGTATCGACGGCGTTCTGTTTGACACTTTCGAGATTCCGAAATCTCTTCAGGAGGAGGTCACGACGCGCATCAAGGTGCTTGGCAGAATGGACATTGCCGAGAAGCGATTGCCGCAGGATGGACGTGCCACCGTGCACGTCGGCCGGCGATTGGTCGACCTGAGGATCGCGTCGCTGCCGACCAGTCATCACGAACGGGTCGTGATTCGACTCCTCGACAAAAGCGCTCGACTCTATACGCTCGGGGAGCTCGGGATGGGCGACCGGACCCTCGAGAAGTACCGCCGATTGATTCAGCTGGACCACGGGCTGATTTTGGTGACCGGGCCAACCGGCAGTGGCAAGAGCACGACTCTCTACGCCGTCCTGCAGGAGATCAACACGACCGACCAGAATGTACTGACGTTGGAGGATCCGATCGAGTACCAATTGCAGGGAGTCAGCCAGACACAGATCAACGAAAAGAAGGGAATGACCTTCGCGCGCGGGCTGCGTAACGTCCTGCGCCAAGATCCGGACATTATCATGGTCGGCGAGATACGTGACGAAGAGACGGCCGTCATGGCCATCCAGGCCTCCTTGACCGGCCACCTGGTCTTCTCGACACTTCACACGAACGATGCGGCCAGCGCCGTGACCCGCCTCCTGGATCTGGGCATCGAGCCCTACCTCGTATCCAGTTCACTGATCGCTGCTTTGGCTCAGCGTCTGGTCCGCAAGATCTGCCCCGACTGCCGGACGATGTACGCGCCCAATCAGCGGCGTGAGCAGCTGGCCCGTTTGGGAGTTGCCGACCGCGAGGCTCCGGTGGCGAAGGGCAGTGGTTGCGAAGCGTGTCGACAGACCGGTTATCGCGGACGTCTCGGCCTCTTCGAGCTGTTGGCCGTCGACGAGCAGTGCCGAGAGTTGATTCAGCGGCGAAGCAATGCGTCAGAGATCCGAAAGGCCGGCGTTCAAGGCGGAATGACGTTGCTCGGCGATGCAGGGCTGCAGAAAGTGCTCGCCGGCGAAACAACGGTCGACGAAGTCTTGCGAGTGACGCGCGCGGCCCAGGAGTCGTAGAGCCCGGCGCGGAATGCGTCGTCCTCTGAGATCGGCCAATCAACGGTGTCTTCGTATCACGGCTCAACGCGGCCCGTCATCCGCCCGGTGGTCTGCCTTCCGAAAGTTGCGTTTTTCATCCGTTCTTCGAGCTCTAAACAACAGATGACCGGCTCTTGTATTCATCGTGGATTCTTCAGCCGCCACAGGGTGCAGGAACGGGCTCGTTTTGGGTGGACGTATTATTCAGCGCGATCTTG
>CAYNDU010000523.1:0-4520 GCA_964395615.1 uncultured Pirellulaceae bacterium
GCCGTGACAGTTCTTGCAATCCGTATTTCGTTGATACACCATCTCGTGATCGAACGTCACGCCTCCGCCCAGGTCGAATTTCTCTTCCGGAATCTGGTGGCACCGTGTGCACGTACCCAATCCCTGGTTGAACTGCTGTTCTTTGAAATGACAGAGAAAGCAGGTGGACTGCGTGACCGTCATGTGACTTCCCTGGACGATCTGGCTATGACAACTGGTGCAACGGAGTTTCTTACCCCGACGTGCCTGATTCAAGTGCGGTCGATGGTCAAACGGTATCCCGTTGAAATCGACACGTCCCGAGAGCAATCGTGTCTCATGGCAGCCCGATCGGAGGCAACTTGCGTCAGGTACCTCGGCAGCAGGTCGAGGGCCTTCGCTCGACGTGACATATTTGACCAGTTGGACAAGTCCTAACATCTTGCCGCGAATCTTCTCGCCGGCCCCGGGCGGGAAATGACACTTGATGCACGAGACGTGGCTGTGGGAGGAGTGTTTCCAGGAAGCGTAGTACGGCTCCATGTTGTGGCATGACCGGCAAAACTCGGGGCGAGACGTGTAAATACCCGCGCAGGCCGTAAGCACGCCGATGATGAAGATAAAGGCGCCGATGACGGCAACGACGCGCAGGATATTCAATCGAATACGCTCCCAGCGCGTGCGCTGACCGACGGTTTCGTCGGCAGGCCCGTCCGGACCCTGATCCGATACGGCGTCGCTCACATGGTACGGCCGGTCCTCGGCCCGCGGTTCGGCTGGTTGATCGACCATCATCTCACCTCACTGACGAATCCGGCCACGACCGGACTCGCCCCTTAATGCCCCAATGATGCAATAATTGCGATTCCCATCAACAATAGGCCGCTTGTAAGAACGACCGACCCAGCCAGGAAAACCCAGCCTAGCCGGCGACTCGACGGTGCCCGCCGTCGCAATCGGTCCAACTCGCCTGACGCTTCGAGCCGCGCGATATATTCGGGACGGTTCTTGCGCAAGTGCTCTTCGCTGACCAAGCCCGTTACCACGGACAGGTCCATCGGAAACTTCTCAGGTCGAAAGTGCGTATGGAAAAAATGAATGACAAACAGGAAGCTGGCCGCCAGTACGGCAATATGTGTGTGGACTATCTTGGCGACATTCAGCGCACTGCCTGGAAGTACTCGGCAGAATACATTCGGATACCAGAGCATCAAGCCGGAGAGTCCAATGACGGTCCCGGCCAGATAGACGGCCCAATAGTCGAACTTCTCCCAATAGGTCCAACGCCCGAATGCGGGCTTCGGTCCAAGGCCAACGAACCATCGCAACATGTGATACAGGTCCTGCCAGTCGCGCTTCATCGGCAGTGGCGAGTCAGGACCAAAGAAGCGACGAATGCCCGACCCCGGGCGCCAGTCGCCGGTGAACTGTCGAGCCAACGTTCGAATCAGGTGGACCGTGCAACCGACGATCGCACCGACGGCGAAAAAATGGTGGATGATGCGAACCGTGTGAATTCCACCCATCCAGAGCGAGAACAGCTGCGCCCACTCCTGGGCACCGTATTTCATCATCAGACCCGTGATCATCAAACCCAGGAACGAGCAGAGCAGCAGCACGTAGACGCCTCGATCACCCAACTCGGATCGCATGATGGCGTATTGACCTGCAACCAGCGTTCGATGGCGGCCAACCCGTAACGTGTGCGCCAGCGAACGGACAAACCAGAGGAAGGCGTGGATCATGAAGAGAACAAACGCCACGTACAACAGATCCGTCAACGTAACGTAAACAAGGTGCATGGCCGGATATCGCGTTTCGTCCTTGTGATTGGCGTGCGGATCATACTGCGAAAAATTCATCACGGCATTGGCGTGGCACTTGCGACAAGTGGCCAATCGACGCTCGCCATCGGCGAGCCGGGAATTCGGGTCGCCGATCGGCAGCATGTCGTGCGAGTCGTGGCAGTCGGAACAGGTCGCCGCCGGCACGTAGCCGCGAGCCGTCAGCTCGCCATGAGTGCTCATCGCATACCGATTGGCAAGGTCGGCGTGGCAGTTCCCGCAGCGGTTCTTCAACTCCTCGCGAAACTGGCCCGATTCGGGGTTCAACAGCCGGTGTCCCTGGTGACAATCCGTGCAAACCGGGTACCTGCTGGCCTTTCCCTCGTGCCCCGCTCCTTGGGCCGTCTGCGAGGGTTCCGCCGGCTTCCCCGGTTCGCCGACCGACTGGCCATGGACGCTGTGCTCCAGTCGGTCCGCCAGATACTCATGGCACTTTCCACAGGTTACAGCGATATTCTTGCGGTGTAATGTTGATCGTTTGTCGGCCGCGTAATACGTGCCGTGCGGTCCGTGACAGTCCGAACAGACGGCCACGACCACCAGCCCCGAACGATCCAGCCCCTGCCCGTGAACTGTTTGCTTGTACGTCGCTTCGTCCTTCTCGTGGCAGCGCCCACAAGTGGTTACCTGGTGGTCAAGGTACACGGGGGATGCCGTGTCATTTCGGCTCCGCATGCCATGGACCCGTTGCCCATGACACTCGCCGCATGCGAGCACTGTCCCGTCGCCCTCCTTGTCCTCCGGGCCTGCATGGGCGTGAACCCCTTTCCGTAACTCGACCGTCGCCGTGGCGTGGCAGACCTGACAGACCTTCATCGCCGAACTTCCAGGTCGACCAAACGGCTGCCAGCGACTGCCCTTATCGAAGGTTGTCGAGTGAGCCTGCTGCTCGTCCAACGTGGTCGGGTCCCCTCCATGACAATCATGACAGTTGACGCCGGCCACCCAGTGAGCGTCGTCGGTCAGATCGCGAGGCGGCACAAAGAAACCGGCATGCGACTGCCGCCACCGATCCGCCTCGGCGTGGCAAAGCGCACACGCGTTGTCTTCCAAGTTCAATTGCGATCCCTGGGGCGGCTGAGACCGCGCAGGACCGCTGATCCCAAGCATCATCCCGCAGATCAGGATGGCGTCTCGAAGCAATCTCATTCCGTTCCGTTCCCGAGCGACTCTGCAACACTCCTTCGAGCATTGCTCGTCGTTAATCATTGTTGGCAGGTGTGACAGCCTGATCGACCGCGCCGGTAGCGACGTACTTGTTTGCTACGGAATCATGTCGATTGCAACGGTTACCCGCTCTCTAATCACAGAGACCTCGGAGAATACGCTCCCCGAAATAATGGTTGCTTGCGCACCAGACTCTTCGTTGCAAAGAGCCAAACCGTAACCAACGTTGAGGCCTACCGCAAGACTACATCAGTGACCATAAACCGTCAATAAGTCGGCAACGCTGTTCATTACGATTTCGCATATTCGCGGCGCATCCTGTCTATTGAATGGCCGGTTCTTGCGCCACCCGACCACTGTCTAGGTAATTCACCTAGGTCTCTAGGTGAAACTCTTAGGTGATGGTGCTCCTCGGCGCGCCACTTGCGCGCCCTATGACCGGCGTGCGACAATGGGGCGTCACTGTGAAGTCAACGCGAGTAGCATGGCATTAATAGTGTCTCTAATGTTAGAGAGCGGGTGAACCAGTTGGTCTGATGTGCCGCGCACTCTGGCGGACAATCGTCGGCGTGGAAACGGTTCTGGTCGTTGCAGCAATGAAGTGGATGACTCGGCCATTGTCGAGTGCGGCCGGGCGCCGGTCGTTTCGTGACGATGCCGAACATCTAGCCGTGAACGCGACGGCGAAGCACGAGGAACATGCTGGATGCGCAGAACGTGACAAGCAGGCCCGTCGCCGCCCACGGTGCGTAGACCATTACGCTCGGCCCCATCCGGTCGGCCCAGACGGCGACCAGCGTTTCTCGTGGCAATGCGTCCCCCGCAGTTCTGCTCAACACAACTCTCCCCGGACCGGTACGCGACACGGATGATCCCGAGACATTCCAGCGCACCGATTCCGGTCGATCGGTGATCACGCGGACGCGCAGTGCCAGGCACGGCAGGTCCAAGGGGCGTTGCCAGATTGGTCCGGCGGTGCGGGCGGGCAAGACGTAGGAGAATCTCAGCTCGCGGCTTCCCTGAGTCCACGGAATATCGGTCACCAATTGGTTGCTTGTCAGGGTGAATCGCCGTCCGAAGAACTCCTTGTCAAACGTCACATTCTGAAAGCCGGCGGGTAACGCGAGTGCCAGCGTGATCGCGGGCTGATCGGCAGTCGGCGGAGGGCCCATATAGGTGGCGGGTTGAGGGTTGTCGATTACGAGCAATTCGGTCACGTGAAGGTAGTCCCCTTTTCTTCGAATTTCGACATCCTGGCGCCGGATCACCAGTGGGCTGGGGCCGGCCAGTACGGGGGCCACGTTGATCACGATACGAGCGACACGACGGTCTGGGGCGAGGACCGTCCGCGGGCCGGGATAGTGCACTTCTTGATAATTCGCACCGGGAACAAACAACAGGTCGCCGGTTGCCGGAAGGTCGGGAAACGAAAACTGACCCTGCTGGTTGGTTCTTGTCACGGCCGCGGGCACGAGACTTCCTTCGAGCCCGACACGGATAACGACCTCGGTCTCGACAAACTGTCGCATC
>CAYNDU010000524.1:0-4520 GCA_964395615.1 uncultured Pirellulaceae bacterium
GGGCCTCATCCCGCCCCCCCCCTGGAGATCGATCGGGTGCGGCGGGGCGCCAGCGTGGCGCTCGACACGGGCGGATTCGACCGGCGAAACGAACGTGTGCTGCTCGAAACGGGTCCCTTCCTGACCGACGCCCGTGAACTGGGCTCGCTGGTCGTCGGTGTCGACCAGGAGCGTCCGGTATACCTGCGAGACGTGGCCCGAATCGAGGACGGTCCGGAACCGGCGGTCAGCTATGCGCGCATCGGCTTTGGGCCCGGACATCATGACCGGGACTCCGGCGTGACGACGGATCCAACCAGAGACTACCCAGCCGTCACCATCGCCGTGGCGAAACAGAAAGGGAGCAATGCGGTGCGTGTGGCCCGGCAGCTTGAAGAAAAGCTGGCCGAATTGCGGGGCGCGATGATCCCGGGCGATGTTCACGCACGGGTGACACGCAACTACGGAGATACTGCGAACGACAAGGTGAATGAACTGGTCAGCGAGCTCGCCACGGCCATTGTCATCGTTGTGGGAATGATCGCTCTGACGCTCGGCTGGCGCGAGGCTCTGATCGTGGCCACCGCCGTCCCGCTGACATTCGCCTTGACCTTGCTCGTCAATTTGCTGGTGGGGTACACGATCAACCGAGTCACCCTGTTTGCGCTGATCCTGTCGCTCGGCCTGGTCGTTGACGATCCGATCGTCGATGTCGAGAACATTTTCCGACACTTCAAGATGCGACTCGAGACCCCGTTGCGCGCCGTCTATACGGCGGTCAATGAGGTCCGGCCACCGATCATTCTGGCCACGCTGGCCGTCATCGTGTCCTTCCTGCCTCTTTTCTTTATCACCGGCATGATGGGCCCCTACATGCGTCCCATGGCCCTGAACGTTCCGGTCGCCATGCTGATGTCCATGGTGGTTGCCTTCACCATCACTCCGTGGCTCAGCTACCACATTTTGAAACCCATTTATGGCCGGGAAGAAAGGCCGCTGGTGATCGAGGAGACGTGGACGTTCAAGATCTACCGTCTTATCGTCAGCCCGCTCGTTCACCGCAAGTCGCTCGCATGGGCCTTGATCCTGGTCGTCATCGGCCTGCTCATGGCCTGCCCGCTGCTGGCAGTGACCGGGCGCGTCCCGCTGAAAATGCTGCCGTTCGACAACAAGAACGAATTCCAAATCGTCGTCGACCTGCCCGAGGGAACAACGTTGGAAACGACCGATGCCGTGTTGACGGATCTGTCGACGTACCTCCGCTCGGTGGCCGAGGTGACCGAAGTGCTGACTTTCGCCGGCACGGCCGCTCCGATCGACTTCAATGGAATGGTCCGCCACTATTACTTGCGTCGAGGCCCCGAGGTCGGCGATATTCGTGTCAACCTCCTGCCGAAGGAAGAACGCAGGCAACAGAGCCACGAAATCCTGATGCGACTGCGCGATTCACTCACCGCCATCGCAGACCGCTGGCAGGCCAATATTAAACTGGTCGAAGTGCCGCCCGGCCCGCCCGTATTCAGCACGCTGGTGGCAGAAATCTATGGTGAGACCCAACCCGAATACCGGGAACTCCTGGTCGGCGCTCGGCAGATCCACCAACTGATGAAGACGGAGCCGGGCGTCGTGGACGTTGATGATGTCATCGAAGCGAGCCAAACCAAGTACACGTTCGTCGTCGATAAGGAAAAAGCCTCGCTGCACGGTATCTCGACCGAGGCGATCGCTGCCACCGTGCGGCTCGCCGTCAGCGGCCACGTTCCAGGGAGTGGGGATCCAAGGACGCGTTCAACCGGAGTGCTTCACCCGCCAGCCGAGTTGAACCCGCTGCGAATCGTGCTGCAACTGCCCCGTGAGCGCCGGTCCAGCCGGATCGACTTGGAACGGTTGGGAGTCAAATCGACCGGTGGTGAAGTGATTCAAATCGGCGAACTGGGACGCTTTGAAGACGCCGTCGTCGACCAGACGATCTACCACAAGAACCTGCAACGGGTCGCCTACGTCTTTGGTGAGATGGCCGGACGCCCGCCGGCCGATGCCGTCTTGAGCCTCATGGGCCGATTAAATGACCATCCGTTGCCGCACGGGCTCCGAGTCGATTGGGCCGGCGAAGGGGAATGGAAAATCACGCTCGAGGTGTTTCGGGATCTTGGGATCGCTTTCGGCGCAGCCGTCTTGGGGATCTACATTCTGCTCGTGTGGGAAACCAAAAGCTATGCCATGCCGCTGCTGCTGATGGTCGCCATCCCCCTGACCATCATCGGGATCCTGCCCGGATTCTGGCTGCTCAACCTGCTCTGGGATTCGCCCGTGGGCGGCTATCCCAACCCCGTGTTCTTTACCGCCACGGCCATGATCGGCATGATCGCCCTGGCCGGGATCGCCACGCGCAACGCCATCCTGCTGATCGAATTCATCCATGCCGAACTGGCTCGAGGCCGACCGCTGCGCGAAGCTCTCATCAAAAGTGGTGCCGTCCGATTCCGACCCATCTTCCTGACCGCCGGCACCGCGATGCTCGGCGCCTGGCCCATCACGCTCGACCCCGTATTCTCCGGATTGGCCTGGTCACTGATCTTCGGCCTGCTCGTTTCGACGGCCTTCACATTGGTGCTCGTGCCAACTGTCTACTGGTTGCTCTACGCCAACAAGCCCGGACACGGCCTGCCGCCCGCGACGCGTGAGGATGAACCCGCGCCCGGAAAGTAGGGGTCAGGCGACACGGCGACGGGGCAATGGACCAACCAGAAGGACCAGGCAGGACTCGAATTCAGGCCCAAAAACCCCATTTTACCGAAGGATCACGCGAGTATTACCCAACGTTTACACCATCTGCGATGGCAGATGACCGGATCTCGGGTACTGTAGGGGGAGCCCAATAGGCTTTGTCATGCCCGACCGACATCACTGGGCGGAAATGGGCGACCGATGAAATGGAAAACTGACAACCGGACCCATGTCTGAGGGTCTTACCGATAGATGCGTGCGACGAATGCCGCGAGGATGAAGGCTATGAATAAAATGGAACCGGTAATCATACAGGGCGGGATGGGCGTTGCCGTTTCGAGCTGGCAATTGGCCCGGGCCGTTTCCCAAGCCGGCCAGCTGGGCGTCGTCTCGGGCACGGCTCTGGACGTGGTCCTGGCCCGTCGTTTGCAGTTGGGTGACCCGGAGGGTGATTTTCGTCGCGCGATGGCCCATTTTCCGATCCCGGAAATGGCCCAGCGAATTCTTGAACGGTACTATATTGTGGGTGGCAAACGGCCGGATGAGCCGTTTCGGACGATCCCGGTGCCTTCGCCGACACCGACGGCCCATCACCTGCAATTACAGGTCGTCGCCAGTTTTGTCGAAGTCTTTCTTGCACGCGAGGGCCACGACGGGTTAGTTGGAACCAACTTGCTCGAGAAGATTCAACTCCCAACGCTGCCTGCTCTCTACGGAGCGATGTTGGCCGGTGTCGATTACGTTTTGATGGGCGCCGGAATCCCACGAGCGATTCCGGGCATTCTCGACCGGTTTGCCGACGGTTTGCCGGCCGAACTACCATTTTACGTAGAAGGTGCCCCCCGAGACGCACAGCATGTCACTCGATTCGATCCGGCGGCGTTCATGGGCGCCGAGTTATGTCCCCTGGTTCGACCGAAGTTTCTGGCGATCATCGCCTCGGCGACCCTGGCGACGATGTTAGCGCGAAAGGCGACGGGCCACGTGGACGGATTCGTGGTGGAAGGTCCGACGGCGGGCGGTCACAACGCGCCACCTCGGGGCAAGATGCAATTGAACGGGCGCGGCGAACCGGTCTACGGCGACCGGGACGATCCCGATCTGAAAGCGATCAGTGCTCTGGGGCGACCGTTCTGGCTGGCCGGTTCGTTCGGCCGACCGGATCAGGTGGCGGCTGCGTTGGATTCGGGCGCGACGGGCGTGCAAGTCGGCACGGCGTTTGCCTACTGTGACCAATCGGGGCTGGGTCACGGCTTGCGGCGACGCGTAATCGAGGCCAGCCGAGCTGGGACCCTCGATGTTATGACGGATCCCGTTGCATCGCCGACCGGTTTCCCGTTCAAAGTGGTACAGTTGTCCGATACCGTTTCGGACAAAGGTCATTATGAGGACAGGCATCGTGTGTGCGATCTCGGATACCTGAGGCACGCCTATCAGAAGCCCGACGGGCAGTTGGGTTGGCGGTGTGGCGCCGAAGACATTGACGCCTATGTCCGCAAGGGCGGTCACCTGGAAGACACCTGTGGTCGCAAGTGCGTCTGTAATGGTTTGATGGCCAATATTGGACTCGGCCAGTTCCGGGCTCGGCACGGTGGGCAGGAACGGATGTTGGTCACCAGTGGCGATGACGTACGTGATGTCTGGCGTTACCTACCTTCGGACGACGCTGTTTCGTATTCGGCCGAGCACGTGATCCGGTACCTGCTATCCGAGGTCGAGGCCCCGGTTGCGTTGGCGGCCGCCGACTAGAGACCGCGTTGACCGGGTGCAGGAACGGGCTCGTTTTGGGTGGACGTATTATTCAGCGCGATCTT
>CAYNDU010000525.1:0-4506 GCA_964395615.1 uncultured Pirellulaceae bacterium
CGTGCTGGTATTCTCGCAGCGACGGTGCGTCAGCCGCAACACGCCCACGCTATGCTCCTCCACTCGCTGATCCGGCTGGCTTAGCTCGCACTTGCCGCCCCGTTCGGCGGCCAGGTCAACGATGACACTACCTGCCGACATCCCGGAAACCGCGTCGGCGGTAATCAGACGGGGTGAAGGTTTGCCCGGTATGGCTGCCGTGGTCACCACAACGTCACTCTCGGCAACCACCGACGCCATCAGTTCCCGTTGCTTCTGATAGAAATTCTCGTCCATTGCCTTGGCATATCCGCCCTGATCCTCCGATTGCTCCGCGTCCAGCTCCAGCGCCACGAATTTGCCTCCCAGACTCTCGACCTGCTCCCGAGTCGCGGGGCGCACGTCATACGCGTGAACAACCGCTCCCAACCGGCGCGACGTGGCAATGGCCTGCAACCCGGCGACGCCGGCCCCGATAACAAAGGATCGGGCCGCTGTCAGTGTTCCGGCCGCCGTCATCATCATGGGAAACATCTTTGGCAGCTCGGCCGCCGCCAACAATACCGCCCGGTAACCGGCGATCGTCGCCTGCGAGGAAAGGACGTCCATCGCCTGGGCGCGCGTAATGCGCGGGATCAACTCCAGAGCAAACAGCGATACGCCCCGATCGGCCATCGCCTGAATCTTCTCGGGCGCTCCCAGGGGATCACAGAGGCCAATCACGCACTTGCCCGCCTGCATCAACGCCAAATCGGCCTGGCCCTCGACCGGATTGGCCCCCAGAGATCGCACCTGAAGGACCGCGTCCGCCTGAAACAACGCCGAGCGGTCGGTAGACAGTTGAGCGCCTTTTGCAGCATATTGGCCATCGTCAAACCCGGCCCCGTCGCCCGCGCCTGATTCGACCAGGACCTCGACACCCGCTTTGGCCAGATGAACGACGTTGGCCGGGGCCAGGGCCACCCGCCGCTCGCCGGGAAACGTCTCTTTCAGGACTGCAACCTTCATAATGCCAACGCCTTACTGAGTGCGTGCCATCGGCCGAAAACGACAGGATGGGCCCGGTCATGGTACTGCGGGCCTGGAATAACGGATCCCTCATTCCTGCGCATGGGCCAGAGGATGATCAGGTGGGTAAACCCGTTTTATAGCGGATCTCGGCCGATTGCACAGGGACCCTCCGGCAATAAAGGCAGTTTTGGCGGTTCGGGCAAATTATTGCTTGCCGTGCTCGCACTACGATCACCGGAACGGCTTAACAGTCTGGAAAGATGCCCATTTTGATGTACGCGAACCCTTGTGATGGGAGGCACGAACCAGTAGAATCATGCGTTTTGGCAAACCGACAAGCCCCAGCATCCGCCACCCGTCTGCAGCGACCGGTCCTCGTTGGCCGCCGTGCGTAGACGAAGTTGCGATACGTGTTGGTGGAGTTCACGTGTTGCTGGAGTTACCCCGTTGTGTGGGTAACTGCGTTGTTTGGGTTGTCGAGTTCCGCTCTGGGACCCACCGTAATGAGCCGGGTCCATCTTGTGGAGGAATCCAACGTTGGCTGGTACCAAGACGTATATGGCGAAACCCGGTGAGGTCGAGCAGAAGTGGTGGCTCGTCAATGCGGAAGACAAGGTGCTCGGGCGCCTCGCCGCCGATATCGCGGTTATCCTGATGGGCAAGCATCGGCCCACCTACACACCCCATGTCGATACGGGCGATTTTGTGATCGTGACGAATGTCGAGAAAGTTGCCCTGACCGGCAACAAGTGGGAGAAGAAAGAGTACACATGGTACACGGGCTATCCTGGACTCCGGTCGGAAACGGCCGGTCGTCGCCTGGCCCGAAAGCCGCAGGAAATCATTCGAGAAGCCGTGCGGCGAATGCTGCCTAAAAATAAACTCGGTCGCAAGATGCTTTCCAAACTGAAGCTTTACGTCGGCCCCGATCACGAGCATCAAGCACAGCGTCCGGAACCGTTGGAGTTGCCCCGCGAGAAGGTCCGCTTCACCGGAAAGTAACACCGAAGATCAGGTCCGGACGTTTTCGGCTGGGCCGTGGTGGGTACTCGAACGAGTGGTCCGGCCGCGTGACATGCCTGAGATGACGGGGCCAACGAGTATTTCCAGTCCAATTCATCTAAACGCACGAAGTTAACAGTTATGGTCGCAGTCAAGAGAGACAAAATCAACGGCGATGCGCTCGGCACGGGTCGGCGGAAATCCTCGGTCGCTCGAGTTCGTATCCGTAAGGGCGACGGAAAGATCTTGATCAACAAGCGGTCACTCGAAGAGTACTTTCACATCGACCAAGACCGACGGCAACTGACCGACACGCTCGATCTGGTCGGTATGCGGGAAGGTGTGGACGTCGTCATCAACGTCTCGGGTGGAGGCACTACCGGTCAGGCCGGGGCCTGCAAGATGGGAATCGCCCGGGCACTGGTCAGTTATGATGCCGAGTACTTCCACAGCCTGCGCGAAGCAGGCGCTCTGACACGCGATTCACGCATGAAGGAACGCAAGAAGTACGGCCTGCACGGAGCTCGAAAGGGCACGCAGTTCTCGAAACGATAACCGAGCGGCACGCCGCAGGGTTTTTCCGAGGGAATGTAGCGTTCTTCCGAGGGAGTATTGTGAACCGGTGGAAAACTTCTTCCACCGGTCCGGTGGCGGCGCCGCGGTCCATCTTCTCAACGGCTCCTCATTGCCCTGCCGGATGACGGTACGGATCAGAACAGAATCGGTTGGTTCGGGACCGATCAAGACCGGAGATTCGGATCGTGATACGGCTAATATGTTGCGCAGGTTTACTGTGGACAGCCCACGTCACTTCCGCCGCCGAACCAATGGCTCGATTCTCCGATGTGGCGCGATCGGCTCAGATCGGGTTCCGTTACACCTTCGGCGATTTCAGCTACGATAACATTCTCGAAAGCAGCGGTTCGGGAGTGACCTGGTTGGATTACGACGGCGATGGCGATCAGGATCTCTACTTGCTCAACGGTACGTACCTGGAAGATATCAGCGATCCCAAAGGACGCCACTTCACAGGTGCCAACAACCAACTCTTCCGCAACAACGCCGACGGCACGTTTTCCGAAGTCGCTCACCAGGCCGGAGTCGACGATCGTCATTGGAGTATGGCAGCGGCAACGGTCGATTGGGACTCCGACGGGGATACGGACATTTATTTGCTGAACTACGGCCCCAACCGGTTCTACCGAAATAACGGCGACGGGACGTTCTCAGATATCACGCGAGACGTTGACCTGTCCGGACCGAAGACTCTCAATCGGTTTACCAAGTGGAGTGTGAGCGCTGCGTTCTGGGATTGCGATCAGGATGGTCGACTGGACGTCATGGTCGGTAACTTTCTAGCGTTCGATCCATATTATCTTTCGCCGGCGACTCCGGACCGGATGCCCCATCCGGCCGAGTATGAAGGTCAGCCGTCGCTCCTCTATCGCCAGCGATCTGACGGTACGTTCGTCGATGACACGAAGCGGCTCGAACTCCATTACCCCCAGAGCAAATGCATGGGCCTGACCCTTCTGGATTTCGATGATGACGGTTTGCTCGACCTGTTCCAAGGCAACGATCATCAGAAGAACTTTCTGTTCCGTCATCTCGGCCGCGGCCGTTATCGAGAAGTTGGCGTCCAGGCGGGCGTCGTGGTGAATGATCAGGGATTTGAAACGGGCTCAATGCATGGATCGATCGGTGACCTCGACGGGGACCAGCAGATCGATTTACTGGTCACCGATCTGAGGCACGGTGCCTATTATCGAAATCTGGGTAACGGGCTCTTTGAGGACGCGACCGAGTCGAGCGGGTTGAAGTCGGCCTTCGAGGGCAAGGGTGCCTGGGCCGCCGTGCTGCTCGACATGGACAATGACGGAGACCTTGATATCTTCTCGGCGAATGGAGCGGCCGAGGTGCTCGTGGACCAACCCCAGCTCTTGCTGGAGAACGACGGAAACGGACATTTCCGAGACGTCGGCACTCAATGCAGCCCCTATTTCCTTCACGACCGCTCGGCCCGCGGAGCGGCTGCCGCAGATTACGATAACGATGGCGATCTTGATATCGCCGTCTCACACATCGATCTTCAGGGCAGACCGTCTCTGCTGCGAAATGACACTCGAAAATCCCATCATTGGGTCGGACTCACACTGATCGGCCGCACCACGGCCTCGGCAGTTGGAGCCCGTGTCAGCGTGCAGGCCGGAAACAAGTCCCAGGTCGCACTTAACCAGTGGGGAAATAGTTATCTCTCGTTCCAAGACCCTCGGATGCACTTTGGTTTGGGTGACGCAGCTGAGATCCGTCGCCTGGAAGTGCGCTGGGCCGACGGCGAGGTTCAGCACCTGTCCAACTTGCCCGTCGATCGTTACCTGGAAATCCGCCAGAGCAAGTAGACGTTTCCCTAAACCTGATACTCGCGTCCCCAGTACCTAAGCCGTGCGTGTGCAGGAGATGGGAAGTGGGTACACGCCCCCTCGTACCTACGGGCAGCCTTGCCCGTAGGAGACG
>CAYNDU010000526.1:0-4492 GCA_964395615.1 uncultured Pirellulaceae bacterium
TCGGCCCTCGAACCGTCGACCTTCGAACCGTCGACGTTCGAGGGCTCGACGCCGGTGGCGTCGATGGGGGACAGAAGTAAAACCATGACACTAGGGGCGAGAATTCGGAATGGCATGGTGTCTCACCAGTGAATGATTGGTCGAGTTCTTGGCAGGTGAAATGGAAGGAGTCCAAAGGACCAGGGCGATGGCAATCGGACGGCATGTCTCGCGCCGAAGCTTCCGGTCTTCAATGAACGGGTCGTCCTCACCGACAATGGTCTCAAGTTCTATCCGTCGCGACTCATCCTGCGCAATGCCGCTCGACGGATCCCAATCATGATACAGCTTTTCGTCGACCCCGTTGTCGAATCGAATATCGAATTCGTTCTCAAGTGAAGTTGCCGAGTTTCCAATGGAGGATCGGCGGAGAGTCGGGTGGGGCAAGACGCTTCCAAACGCCCGTCGGTGGCCCGCGGGTCGGTTTTCGATGCTGCGTTGAACATTCGGAGGGTGGCTCGGCCATAGATCGACTCGAGAAATGCGGTCGCTCTTGAGGAAGCTGGCTCATGGTACGACAGCCGGCGGCATGTCTCGACGGGCCACGGCGCTCGCGAAATGCCGAGCTTTCCGCTTGCAGCCGACGGGTGGCTGACGATCTGCTATCCTAACATTCAAGGATCGGCCTTGGTCACTCACCATGGCCGGCCCTTGGTGTGAGCATGCGATATCGCGGTGCAGTGCAGGACTTCTCCCATGGCAAAGACGTTCGATCCGTACTACACGTGGTTGGGAATTCCCCCCAATGAACAGCCACCGACGTATTATCGGTTGCTTGGTCTCGCCGATTTTGAGGACCATGCGGATGCGATTTCCAACGCCGCCGATCGTCAAATGCTGGCGCTACGAACGTTTCAAACGGGTGAGCATGCGGCCGATTCGCAAGAGCTGCTAAACGAAGTGGCCCGGGCGCGAGTCTGCCTGCTGACGCCGGAAAAGAAGAAGGTGTACGACGCAGGGCTGCGCAAGCGATTGGAGGAGCAGCAGTCAACCGCAGGTGCGGAAAAGAACTCTGCGCGGGATTCAGCCGGAACAGCCGGTGCGCTGTCATCCAGCCAGGACGTACATGGAGCGGCCGATCGAGGTGTGTCCAAAAGCCCATTTCCCAAAATGGACACGAGTGGAGGCTCCAAACGCGGGGGCCGTCCGACGACTCGATCAACCGCACATCGTCAACGTCGCTCGTTCTTTCGCGCGGCGATCATTGGAGGCTTTGTCCTGGCCGGCCTGGCGACCGCGACCTTTTTTGTCTTGCGGAATTCCATTCTGCCCATGCCGTCGTTGCAACTTAGAAGTCTGCCGGCCGTCGTCGTGACCGAAGGCGAAGGGGCCGTGTTTCAAGCAAGAATTGACGATCCGGATCAATGGCAAGATCGTGTCCAATTCAAGCTAGGTCCTGGCGTTCCGCCGGGTGCGACGATCGACTCGCTGACCGGCCAGTTTCAATGGACTCCGGACGCTCCCGGCCAGTATGCCGTGACGGTCCTGGCGGTTGGTAACGAGCCGGGAGTTCAGGACCGGAAGACGGTGAAGATTACGGTAACGCCGAAGCGCCGACCACTCGTAATTGCGGAGATCCCGGACCAGAAGGCCATGTCGGGAACGAGTTTTCATTTAACGGTCAAAGTGAAGGATGAGGGGTTTCCACCGTCGCCCGTGAAATTTGCGTTCGCCCCCGGTGCGCCGGCCGGTATGAAGATCGACCCAACGTCGGGTGACGTTGACTGGCAGGTCGGGCTCGATGTGCCTGCTGGAGAGTACCAGGTCACCGTGCGCGCTCGGAAGAACTCGTCACGTCAGCCGGACGCGATACAGAGTTTCAAGATTCTCGTTGAACGGGCGTTGGGGAAGGCACCTCAACTGGAGGCGATCGCCGATCAGACGGTCGTCCATGGCAATCGCCTGACGGTGCCGGCCAAACTGCGTGACCCGGGGACGGATCGAGACTCCCTTCGCTTTCGGCTCGGCGCCGGCGCGCCGGCCGGCATGACCATTGAGCCAACGCGAGGGATCCTCACGTGGGAGCCGACGGCGAGCAGCCCAGCCGGCGAATACCGCGTGGTGGTGCACGTGGCATCCACGCGACACGAGAACCTCGCAGCCGAAACCGGTATTCGCATTCTGGTGACGACCGGCCCCACGGGCAAAACGGGGCAGCCGACCGCCTCCGTCAAACGTGTGGCGGTCCCGGATGAAAGTGCTCGAGCGGAGGCGCTGGCGCAATTGAAGAAGACGTCTGCAAGAGAATCCGGGAGCCGGTCGCGTTACCGGCAACTGGCGTCCGCCGCCCGTATGATCCGGCAGGCTGAGAAATCCGCTGACCAACCTGCCGAACAGTACGTATTGCTACGGGAAGCCGCCGATCTGGCCGCCCGTCAAGGCGATCTGGTCCTAGGAGAACTGGCGATTGACCGATTGGCCGCGGCGTTTGAAATGGACGTTCTTCCCCTGCGTTTCGAAGTCTTCGCGGCTGCCGCCAAACGTTCTGAATCGACGAGCGACATCCGGCTATTCGCCGACGCGGTGGCTGCCTTAGCCAGGAAGGCCAACAAGCCGGATATGTACGATGTTCTGTTAGTGCCCCTGCGCCGTCTGGAAAAGAATGTCACCCGGGCGGCGGACCACCCATTCGGCGGCGCCATCCGTTCGCTGCGAAGCAGGGTACAGGCCATGCGGGACCTCTGCCGCGCGGCTGACGCCGCGTCTGCTAAACCGCCTGGCGCGCCGAATAACAGTGAGGCGGATCAGGCTGCCGGAATGTTCTGTTGCCTGGTGCAGGAGGATTGGAAGCAGGGAATTGCACTTCTGGCAAGTGGGAGCGACGAGGATTTGCGCATCGCTTCAAACCAACTGGCGTCCAATTTCGAAGACGCTGACGCCCAGTTGCGTTTTGCCGACGCGATGTGGGACCTGGCCGAGAAGCGACGGAGTGACACGGAAGAGCGAAGGATGGTCGAAGAGGGCGCCCGCTACTGGTACGATCGCGCTTTGCCGCAGCTCGACGGAGTTGATAAAGCTCGTGCCCTCCAGCGACTGTACCAACAGGCTGCGGTGCAGAAGCGACCCTTCCAGGTTCCGCTCAATGGCCTGGCCGGGTTAGCGGCCGTGGTGCCGGCCAAGGTATCGGGAAACGTAGCTTCGGTCGGGCAATTCGCCGTTTTTAAGGGCAGGGGGAGACTCGAATATGAAAAGGTTCCGGCCTCGTCCTATGTTCACGAGTTTGTTGTAACGCTGCAACAACCGGGAGGCGTGCTGTTCTTTCGGTATGGTGATCAAATCGAATGCGCCGAGATCGTATTGCGCTGGATACCGGAGACTCGCAATTACCGATGCCGAGTCATCACACTCCGCGACGGTTGGCTTTTCTGGAGCGGTGAGAAGTTCTTTGACGTTGGGCAGACAATGCGTTTTGCTCTGTATGTGAGCGAAAACCGGCAAGTGCTCTTTCACGAGGGGCAGCGTTTCCTGGGCACTAACGCTCGCCCATGTGACCTGAGACTCAATATTTCCGCGGATGCAAATACATTGGCCACCATCTCGGACTGTTCTGTTCGACCGTGGAATGCTTCCGATGCCCGTCTGGCCGCCGTTCCTCTGCCAACGAACAGGCCGCCAACCTCGCCCAAGTTGACGGCACTTCGGCTGTATGATCGTAATGTTGAACTGTCCGATCGCCCGGAGGTGGGGGCGGGTAAGCCGTTTATTTCGGCGACGGCAGGAATCGCCATGCAGTGGATACCGCCCGGCACTTTCTCGAGGACGGTTGACCAGAACCCGGCAAAGCGAGGCGATCCGCCAAGCAAGGTTGTGACGCAGGTCACTCTCACACGCGGCTACTGGATCGGCCGCTACGAATTAACCCAGAACGAATGGTCCGCGGTTATGCCGGTCGGAGGCAACGTTATCCGTGCGACCGGATCGCCGTTCCTGCCTGTTGACGGTGTGAGCTATCATGGTGCCGTCGAGTTCTGCAAACGGCTGACGCAGATGGAAAAGCGGGCCCGCCGACTGCCGTCCGGCTATCAGTACCGATTGCCCACCGAGGCCGAATGGGAATGTGCCTGTCGCGCCGGCAACGCCGCCGCTTTCAGCGTCCCGGAAAACGATTTCTGGTCGGCCAGGACGAGTGGTCGACATGTACACGAGGTGGGTACCAGCGAACCGAACGCATCGAACCTGTACGACATGCACGGCAATGTGGCCGAGTGGGTCCTCGATGCCTGGCAAGACGCCCCGAAATCGCCAGTGCTGCAGCTCACCGATCCGTACGCCGCACCATCCAGCGCGACCAAGAAATTCATCCTGCGCGGAGGCGCTTGGTGGCAGGGCGCCGGAGACTGCTCAAGCGTGGCGCGGGCAAAAAGTGCTTCGACAACTGGTGGGCACCGCG
Source organism: uncultured Pirellulaceae bacterium (assembly GCA_964395615.1). GTDB lineage: Bacteria > Planctomycetota > Planctomycetia > Pirellulales > Pirellulaceae > CAYNDU01. The sequence continues at coordinate 4,430 of CAYNDU010000526.1, forward strand.
GTCTGCGAGTTGGTAACCGTTCACGGCCTTGGCCGAGAACGGATACAACGGAGGATACAGGCA
>CAYNDU010000527.1:0-4468 GCA_964395615.1 uncultured Pirellulaceae bacterium
CATTCGTCCGCCGAACGACTCCGGCCACTACGGCCGCATAAGCTGAATTAGTCCCCGACGATGGGGCCGTGCACCTTGGCCACACGTCGGATGCTCGGCGCAGCGGGCCAACGGCCACAGCCGCACCCCCGTACCTACGGGCAGCCTTGCCCGTAGGAGACGCGTGTACGCAGGCCGGCTTGCGCGGTTCCCCAATGGTTCGTCGCTCGACAGCGCCTACCACGGGCAAGCTGCCCGTGGCAACGAAGGGTAGCCGCACCCTGTCCCCAGAGCGACGCAATCAGTCGGGCTTCTTCCGAACCACGAGCCGGTCGGCGATCAGCGTATCGACCAATAGTTGACTGACATGATAGGCCACCATCGGGATGACCGACACGCCAAGCTCCATCGAGACCTGCAGTCCGACCATGAGGGTCTTCTGGCTGCCTGCGAAACCGACGGCAATGCAGTCGGTTCGCGGAAGTCGAGCGCGGGTGGCAGCGACAAATCCGGCAAGAAATGTCATCAGGTGAATCGTCACGACCAGCAGGATGACGGCGAGCAAGGGACCTGCCAGGCGCGCGGAGCCGATTTGGTGCAGACGCTGGCCCGTCTGAACGGTTCCCAGCAGGATCATGCTCAGAATACCCAACTGGGCCAGCACACCCAAAGACGTACGGTGATGGGTCGCTTTCGCGGCAATGGGCCGGGCCAATCGCAGGCACTGGGCGACGGCCATCGGCAGTACGACCAGGGTCGCCAGTTTGATGACCATCGGCGTGGCGTCGATGGACGCGGATTGGCCCGTCGTGAGGAGGACCCAAAAGGGGGTGACCAGAAAGCAGAGTCCATTGGTGACGACGGTCACTAACAGGCTGATCGCGTCGTTGCCGCCGGCTCGTCGAGTCCAGACCGAGGCCGAGGCCAGTGTGCAGGGCGTCGCCGCGGCCACCAGTAGTCCTACCGTCATCTCGGGGCCGAGAACTTCGTGGCCGATAACCCCAATGAAGGCCCAGGCCAGGAGCGGCACAACGGCAAGATTCATCACGGTGGCCAACAGCGGAGCCACCGGTCGGCCCACCGCCTGCCACATGGCGCCGGCCTCCAGGGGCAGGGCCATGAGGAAGAGCACCGAGCCGACGATCGCGTACCGCAACTCGGTCCAGGCCGCCAACGGTGCCAGGGCGGCTGACTGCCAGAATCCGACCAGCATGACCAGGACCAGGGCCCCGAGAAACCAGCGTTGGACGAGAAACTGTTTCATGGGCCGTGATCGATCGGGGGTGTGAGGGTCGTCGGCAATCGTGGCATCGCCGGCCGAAAAATTTTGCATTCCTACCCAATATGGATATAATTTTGGCCAACGCAAGTGCTGCTGCCTTCCGTGGCCGGTGATTGGGGGATCAGGTCGAGGCAGCGTGGTTCATTCTCATCTTATTCTTTTCAGTGCGTTAGGCACGTCGGGGGATCGTGGCTGTTGCGAGCCCGTGGCCGTACGGTTCGGGTTGCGCGATTGTCTGAAAAAGTCGATGCCAGGCACGTGTTGTGGCGCCGGGGGGTATCGGTATGGTTCGTGTCCACAAACGCGGGTTCACGCTGGTCGAGTTGCTGGTGGTGATCGCCATCATAGGGATTCTGGTGGGGCTGCTGCTGCCTGCCGTGCAGGCGGCCCGCGAGGCCGCTCGACGCATGCAGTGCAAGAACAACCTGAAGCAAATCGGGTTGGCCTTTCAGAATTTTCACGACACCTTTCGCTACTTCCCGCATGGGGGCAAGCACTGGAGCTTTCACGTCGGATACGGTCGAGGACCGTATTTGGGCGAGAAGCAAACGGTCGGCTGGGGATTTCAGATCCTGCCTTATGTTGAAGCGCAAAACGTGTTTGAAGGGGGCGATGCTACGGACAACTACGGACGGTCGATCGTCTCGATGCAGACTCCGGTTCCCGTCTTCTTTTGTCCCAGCGTCCGAGCGGCCAAGGCGCTGCCCGTTCGCAACGACTGGTACCGTACGATCAGCGACGCCAACGGCAATGAAATCCCCTGTCCCCGCGATCGTCGGTATGCGCACGCTCCCAACGATTATGCCGCCGCCCAGGGACGCAATCTGAACGGGCGAGGTCGTTGCATCGGCAGCCATGGCGTGGTCGTTCGAATGCGCGGGCCGAATCGAGCGCTACGAGGTAACGAGGTTCGTTTTGGTGACCTCGTTCCGATCGCGGATATCCACGACGGAACGTCCAATACGTTCGTCGTTGGCGAGAAACGGATCCGCCTTGATCGGCTGGGCCAATACCAGGGAGACGACAATGAGGGTTATACATCGGGTTGGGACCACGATGTAATCCGCCAGGCCTGCTGGCAGTGGGCACCGAGCCCGAGTTGTATCGGTGGTAATGGACGACGTGACGGCCGTGGAGTTCGCTGTGGATGGGGTCGACACCGATTCGGGTCCGCACACCCCGAAGGTTTTCAAGTGGCGATGGCCGACGGTGCGGTTCGGTTTATCTACTATGATATCAATCTTGAAATGTTCCGCCGACTCGGTAACCGGCACGACGGAAGAAACGTGGAAGTTGAAGACTAGTCCGCCGATCACAGGTCGCCGTGTCTGCCGATCGCCGCTCCAAGGCGTTCGGCGCCGGCGATCAAGGGTTGATTCGTTTTCGTTTAAAGGTATTCATCATGATTAGCCGTACGGTTCGTTTCTTGCATCCGCCATGGGCGGTCGTCATCAGTTTAACGACGATTTGCATCGCGGTCGGTTGTTCGGGGACCAAGCCAATACCTGTGGAGCAGGGAGTGGTCGTTCGTGGCAAAGTTCTCAAAGGGGGAAAGCCGATCGTCGCGCAGGCGCCGGAGAATATACCCGGGTACGACGAGATGGAGCTTGTGGAGATTAGTCTCGTGCCCCTGGAGGGAGGTGCTGAGGAGCACCCGGCAGGCGACTATTACGGCGACTATGATACCAAAACGGGCGACATCCTGTTTAACGGACTTGGCGAAGGCGTCCCGGCCGGCCGCTATACACTGATCGTTTCGCTGGTCAACGAGATGCCCGCTTCCGATGATCCGGATGAGGCGTTGGATGGCGACGCGGAATCCGACGCATTCGGCGGAAAATTTGATGCCGAGAACAGCCCGTTTACGATCACGGTGCCGAAGGACAAGGTCGGCGGTGAATTCAGCTTCGGCACCCTCGATCTGGAAAAACCTCCGTCGTAGACCGCCCACTTAATGCCCCGTCAGCCGTCGCCCCGTCTGGATCTTGGGCCCCCGTAAAAACCGGGCCCGTAAAAACCGGGCCCGTAAAAATCGGGCCGGTCAATACTGAGCCCGTCCGCTCGTTGCGTGTCTGTTGGTTCATGGATTGTTGAGCCGGAGCCCATGCTGATGAAGGCCTGGCAAATCAGCTTGCGTGGCGTGTTAGTGGGAATCAGTCTGCTGGCCGTCTTCAGTGCGATGGTCGAAGGGGCATTCGGGATCGATCTGCAGCAACTGACCATCGCCTGGGTCCTGGCGCTGACCTACGGAGCCGCGACGCTGGTGCCGGTCGCGGCCGTGGCGCTCCTCTTACTGTCCGTGCTCAAGTCGGACTCCGTCAGGCAGAGTCATCCTGGTCCGCCGCCGGCACATCTGCGGGCACGACTGCGGGCACGACGAACCCGATTGACAGGCCGGCCAGACCGAGCCACAGCAGATACGATCCCACCAGGCTGAAGCCCGATCCTTCCGGGACGACGCCATTGGTGTGAGCGTTGGGAAACAGGGCCGCCGTCAGGATGCCGTAAGCGACCGCAGCGAGAACGCCGGCCAGGAAGCCGGCCGTGACAAGCTTGACCGTAACCCGGATCTTCCCTGTCGATCCGCCGATCAGCAGGCCGATGCCAATGCCAAGCGGGGCCAGAGTGGCACACTGAATCATGATGGTGGGTGTGATGCTCGCCGTAACGAACTGTTGTTCATATCGTATGGAGACCAGTTGGCCAACGACGCCACCGGCGCATCCACCCACTGCGCCGATCAGGATGCCTGCCGCTCCGAGCCGGATAACAGCCGCCGCTTGACGTCGTCCGACGCCTTCGGCCATACCGAGCATGCCGCCGATCATGGCCCCGGCGAGTGCCACGGCGAAGGCGAAGTTCTTGCGATCCATGCGGTGCCGATCGGCCGCCTGTTCGGGCGTTTCGCCGAGTGCCGGGCCGGCGTTTGGATCAACCTTCTCGACCCTTGATTCAGGAACGAACCAAGGATAGGGTGACGGCCAGAATAGCAGCCCACAGGCGAGCATCGCCGCCAGACCGGCCAGGACCATCCCCGCGAGTGGACGCAGAGCGACGCCGGACGCAGGCATCATGCTTCTCGCGCTCGCATCGGTTTCCGTGTTCGTCGACATGAGGTCGTTTCCCCCTTGATCGTGAGATCAACTGGTCTGGTGGCACGCGTCCAGGAGACGCGATCGGGCGTTCGCGACGACGGACACTCGCAAG
>CAYNDU010000528.1:0-4466 GCA_964395615.1 uncultured Pirellulaceae bacterium
ATTCGTCCGCCGAACGACTCCGGCCACTACGGCCGCATAAGCTGAATTAGTCCCGATCACCCGATCAGCGGATCAGGGGCGATCGGGGATTTTTGACTTGAAAAACGGCCCGGCCGGTCGTTTTCGCGACCCATTCAAACCGATCTGCGATTCGCGGAACCTGTCGATATCGTCTCGACGCAATGCCTGTCTTATTGCGCCGCGGGTCGTTATTCTAGGTAGCGGTCGTCGGCCTGTAACGCGCGCGGCCGAATAACGGCGTTCGCGTTTTGCCGCCGAGCCATGAATACCCGTCGATGGCAAGGTGCGGATCGGCTGAGGACGGCGGACGCCTCGCTCATGAAAGTCATACCAGGAAACTGCAAGCTCCTTGGCCACGACGAGATCCTGCGGCGACACAAGATCATTCTAACCACGGGTGAAAACACGATGAGCCACGCCAAGCGATTCACCGCTACGTTGTTGTTGTTGATTATCGCGAGCGGTCCCGTTACCGGCGACACCATCTCTGAGACCCTGCCGCCCCTGAACCATGGCGAAGCGCCAAGCAACTTCGATGCAATGTGGGGCGCGTTTGATCCTCGCGCGGAACCGCTCGAATTGGAAACCCTCAAGGAATGGGAAGAGGAGGGCGTCACCTTGCGCATCGTCCGGTTTCGAATCGGCGTTTTCAAAGGCCGGGTGGCAAGACTGGCGGCCATCTACGGCTTTCCCAATGCTGCAGAACGGGCCGGCCGGAAGGTCCCGGGACTGGTACAAATCCACGGAGGTGGACAATACGCCGACCATAAGGCCTGCTTGACGAATGCCCAGCGCGGCTATGCCACGGTCTCGATCGCGTGGGCCGGGCGAATCAGTGCGCCCGATTACCGAGTGACTCCCAAAGAAGTCAAACTCTTTTGGGATGGAAAGAAGGAGGATCCCAACTACAAGTTGACGACCGACTGGGGCGCCGTTGACGGCTACCATGCCCCTGGGAGAAATCCGGGCAACGTGTTCCCAAGCGCCAAGCCTGCGGCATGGACACTGGACGCAGTCGAGTCGCCGCGGAACAGCGGCTGGTTTCTCGCTGCCCTGGCCGCTCGGCGCGCATTGACGTTCCTTGAACAACAGGCGGAGGTCGATCCCGACCGGCTGGGCGTTTACGGGCATTCCATGGGTGGAAAACTGACCGTGATGACGGCCATTGATCGACGAGTCAAAGCGGCCGCGCCGTCGTGTGGCGGGATCAGCGATCGCTATAACAAGAGCCCGCTGTTTCGAGCCACGGTGGGCGACGATGTCAGTCTGAAACACGTTTCGTGCCCAATCATCTTCCTCAGCCCTTCCAATGACTTTCACGGCCGAATGGGTGACCTGCCCTCGGCGGTCCGCGAAATCAAAAGCACGGATTGGCGCGTCACGTGCTCGCCCCATCACAATCATCAGGACACGCCCGAATATGAAGTCGCTTCGATGCTCTGGTTCGATCAGTATCTCAAATCGAGCTTCACGTTCCCGCAGACGCCCAAGACCGTCCTGAATCTGACGACGGCCGATGGCGTGCCGACCCTGGCGGTAACTCCCGACCGAGCGAAACGCATCCTGTCGGTCGATGTCTACTACACGCAACAGGGCAAGCCGGACGAGCGGCCCGAAGACCGTGAGAGTACCATGCACCGCTTCTGGCGTCATGCACAAACGTCCGAAACCGGCGAACAGTGGACAGCGAAGTTGCCGGTGCTCAACGCGGACAAGCCATTGTGGGCGTTTGCCAATGTCCGCTACCCGTTGGATCGGCCGGTCACCGGCGCCGGCTATTATTATCGAGTCTATACCGCAGCGACGTTCAACGTATCGTCATTGCTTTGTATTGCCTCACCGGTAGATCTCGCCGCGGCAGGCGTACGGCCGACATTGCAACCGTCTCTACTTATCGAGAGTTTTCAACGTGATTGGGAAAAGGAGTGGTTTACGTACCGACCCGAAGAATGGGCACGCACGAGCCACAAGTTGAATGACGAGACATGGCGCGCGCCGGCCGGCGCTCAACTGGCACTGAGCGTCCGTGCGACGGAACCCAACAAGCTCGTTATCCTGATCGATGACCATGCGGCCGAAGCGGATCTGACTGGAGGAGATCAATGGCAAGAGCTCACGCTGAGCCCCCTCGACTTCCGGGACTTCGCCGGTAAACCGTTGCCCGATTGGAACGGCATTCGACAACTAAAACTCAGCCCGGCGGAACACTTGCGACCAGGTCGCGGGAGCCAGGGCCGGCCGAAGCTGGTCGGTCGAAACTGGCGCGGCGATGCACCCGAATTCCGTGACCTGAGGTGGCTGCCCGCGCGTGATGTGAAAGGCACATGACCGAATCGACGAGGATTTGCCCCGTCCGGCGCCAACTGGCCGGCGCCAACGGGCCGGCGATGTGCGTCCCCCGTTCCAACCGCCAGGTGTTGCATCAGCACTGGTCGACCAGCGAGTTCCGTCACGTGTCGGCACAGTTCTCGCAGCGAGCGGCGCAGGCCGAATCGACGCCGGCACGGATTCGTCGGGCGCCCTACCGCAGATCGTTCCGATAGGCATCACAACAACTCACGAAATCACGTTCCGACCTTGCGATTCTTACGCGTCGGATTCGGATGTTGGCGGGCCTTGGTGTCCAATTCGGCACCCGGATCCCCTTGCTCCTTCATCCACCGATCCAGTTCGGCCGATAAACGCGTTTTGATTTCGGCCAGGTGTGGATCGTCGGCCAGGTTGTGCATTTCCATCGGGTCGGCCACTGTATCGTAGAGATGTTCCTTCGGCCGGCGCATATATCGAGTGACCATGTCGACGGCGTGCGGATCCGACTCCATTTTCCACATCCAGCTGAGCCAGTAGCGGCCATGCTCATTCTTCCCCATTACGTGTTTTTCAACATACAACCGGTCCGGACACAAGTTGCGAATGTAATGAAAGCGACCGTCGTGGACGGCCCGAATGGGATAGGGTGGTCCCTCGGGGAGATTATTGTGCATGGCGTACGCATAGTCTCGGTGTTTTTGGGATCGGCCCAACAGGACCCGCATGAAACTCATACCGTCGAAGTCATTGGGCGACGGCTTAGCGCCGGCCGCCGCCACAAGTGTCGGCAGCACATCGGCATATTGAACCAACGCCTCGGTCTGCGTACCGGGCTGAATGCGTCCTGGCCAGCGCGCGACGAGTGCCGTGTGCAGACCCTCTTCCCAGTTCGTCCATTTGCAGCCTGGCCACTGTCCTCCCTGTTCGGATGTGAAGAGCACCAGCGTCTCGTCTTGTTGGCCGGTGGCCCGAAGCGTCTCGAGAATATCACCCAATTGCTGGTCCATGACCTCGAATTCCGCGTAGTAACGTGCAAGCGCCTCGCGTGTTTCGGGAGTATCGATCAGATAGGGAGGCAAAACGAATTTCGATGAGTCGAAATGTGAGGGATCACCAACCGTCCAGGGAATATGCGGCACGACCAGCGCCACGACAAGACAAAACGGCTGCTTCTCATCCCGCGACATGAACTCCTGAATACCCCGGCAATCGTGATCGGCCGTCTGAGCCACGCACCGGCGTTCGAAACCGTCAACCATCTCAAACGGAAAAACACTCTTCGGACGGATATGCGTTTTGCCGGCCAGCCCTACTCGATAACCCAGTCGTCCCAAATGATGCGCGATGCTGAGCGTCCCGGTCTTGGCTGCCGAGTGGTTCCAGCAGGCGCCACTGCGAACCGGGTACATGCCGGTATACAGCTCGGTGCGACATGTCGTACACATCGACATACTGACATAGGCTCGCCGAAAGACGAGTCCTTCCGAGGCCAGGCGATCAAGGTTCGGCGTCTGAAAATTCTTACCACCATAAAGGGGCAGCTCGTGGAACGTCGCGTCATCGGCGATCACAATCAGGATATTCGGCTGCCCGGCAGCATGCGCACTCGCTGCAAGCGACAGAAAGAATATCATCACCACGGTGCCAGGCACTCCATCCGTCCTGACGCTCCACTTCTCGCCGGTTCGACATTTCCGCATCGCGTGGTTCCTCTTTCTTCGGCCTGCCGTTGATCGTCCGGTCTAATGTAGAGTGTATCCGCTCAGACCGCCCGCTGCAGCGGCCCTATACAAACGGCTCACTCCGAGCGACTCGCTTGGGCATTGACCCGTGGTCGCAGCGATCCGGGTTTTCCAGACGGTAAACCGTAGCGGAACCGCGACGGTGTGCCCGAACAACGGATACCGGCACGGCTCAAGGCCGGTTCTCCCGGTCGGTGCCCCATTAAGCGAGTGGTCGCCGTATCGGGCCCACAACGTGTGTGAGCTTGAGCGGTGGCACGGTGAGGTTACCGTTGTATAATTACCGTCTGTTCCGATCTTCAATCGAAGTAACACTGCCCACAGCGAGGATCCGCCCCATGAAGATCTTCCCGTCCGTTCTGTCGGCCTCCCCGACGATCGTGACGGCCGCCA
>CAYNDU010000529.1:0-4446 GCA_964395615.1 uncultured Pirellulaceae bacterium
TCCACAGGCCACGCGACGACAAATCGAATGAACGACGAGGCATACCCTGCGCTGCCCAACGGTTGTCACCGTTGTGGAAGCACCAGCCGGCTGCTCCACCTTGAACCGCGCCACGCAAGTCGGCGAGGAAATCTTCGGCCGCCGGTTGCCAGTTCTTGCTGAAGTCGCGGCGAAACGGTTCTTGAAAGTGGATCGGTACTACATGACGGGCAGCCTCCATCCACTTCAAATAACGCCGGCTGACGTTCGCCGTTTCATCCGCGGATCGATCATGCCGCGGGCGATGGGGGCTGAGAAAATCAACTCGCACATCGTCCACGTATCGTTGCAGCTGAGACGCCGTCAAGTCTCCCACGAAGGAGATCGTTACGAGTCGGCGCGGGTCGATCGACTTCACCGCGTCGCGCAGGCGGCGAGCATCCGTGATGGAGACGAACTTGTGCCGCACTCGATTGTTGCTCAGGTTGTGTTCGTTGGCCAGGTCCAGGTACCAGTTCCGCCAATCGTGTAATTCTTGCGTTAACGTCACGCACGCTCGCTCGTGGTCTTCGATGGAAGACAGGTGGGGATGGCCGAGCCGCCCTTCGCCGCGAGTGAGCGTGATGTCGACCACGAGCCCTCGACGGTCGCACTCGGCAACCAACCACTTCAGCCGGTCCAAGAACGGCGCTCGCGCTTCGCCGTGCGTGTCAATCGCTGAAACATCATGACCGAAGGCACTCCAGGTGGCCCAAACGCGTATCCAACGGAAGCCCTTTCGCTCGATGGCATCGAGATCTTCGATCAGCGTGGGGCGCGCGGCCCCCAACGCGCCGTAATAACTGATGCCCAGCAGGAACTGCCGCTGGCCGTCGACGACGAAATGCGCTTGTTCGACTCGCAATTCGGTCGCCTCGATCTTCGACACGAGGAAAATCGGAAGCAGGCAGCTGGAAGCGAGGAAAAACGCCCGCCGGGATCCGGAGCCTCTCCGACGCACGCCCTGCCCTACCCTCGCCGTCCCACTCATGATCAGCCACAGGTGATTCATCACTCCTCCCTCCCTCTGCCGCCGGGCCACCGCCCCCCACGTTCGTCATCGGCCGCAGTGTACCAAGTGGGAACTGCCTGTGTCACGCACTCGTCCACTTCGTTCGCCGGAGGGCGCCACGACCCGGCGCTCTCAACCTGCGAGGACGTCGCGCGGGATGCGGTGCCAGCCGCCGCCGAGCTCAGGAATGTCGGTCGCTTGATTTTGCTTTCGGCCGTTGTTCGCATGAAAAAGTCACTTGATTTCCGGAATGGAACACCCGGAATGGATACCATCGATGGGCCCGCCCGCGATTCTCGCCGGGCGAGTAAGTGGAAGGGTTGACGGGGGCAGCTGTCGTTTTGGGGCAGCCTGGTATTAACAACGTGAGACAAACTGAGCCCCTGATTGCATGTCCGCACCCCATGCACGGCGGGTGACGGGGTTTTGGCCGTCCGTCCTCGGAGACCGAACTTCGCCCCGTCCACGCCGCACGACTTTGATTGAACACCTTGAGCCCCGCCTGGTGCTCAACGGGGCACCTACACTTATCCTGACAGAACCCCCTCTCGTTGGTTCTCAGCTTACCACCCAGTTGGAATTGCAAACCAGTCATGCGCTGGTTGGAGAGGATGCGCGCGATTCGGCAACCTACGAATTGCGCGAAGCGGGGGTCGATGCGGCTTTCGGAACGGGTGACGGATGGCTGACTCCACGTGACGTGCTGGTCGTGATTAACTACCTGAACGCGGCCCGTTAGTCGACGTCGTTCGGGCCGAATTGGTCAGGATTGGCTTCATCTGAGCCGTGGCGTGGGCGTATGTCGTGCAGCATTCCAGATCCGCGTTGCAGGGCGCTCGATCCGAACTCGAGCTTGATCCGATCGGTCACCTCGTCCAGTCGCTGTTGACGCTCGTGCTGGGGATCAGGGAACAGTGGCCGTTGAGAGGAACCGGTCGCCGTCAAGTTTGACAGGCCGACGCCAACCAGGCGAACGGACAACTTGCGGCGGGGCAGCCGGCCAGTGATCATGCGAATCGCCGAATCGCAAATATCGCGAGTGACGTCGGTCGGCTCCCGAAGCGTTTCGGAACGAGTGATCGTTCGGAAGTCGGAGAAGCGGACCTTGAGCTGCACCGTACGGCCCTTCAGCCGCCTGCGTCGCAGGCGAGCACCGACCTGGTCACACAACTCCAAGAGCCAGGCCTCGAGCACCTCCGGTTGTGTCACGTCACGAGAAAAAGTGGTCTCGTGGGATATGGACTTGACATCGTGGTCGGCCACCACCGGACGGGCATCGACGCCTCGCGCCAGCTGCCACAAATGTTCTCCCTGATTCCCAAAATGACTGGTCAAATCGGCAACGGTCAATCGGCGAAGATCGCGAATGGTCCGTATGCCGATTCTCCGAAAGACGTCACCGGTCACCCGACCGACACCCCAAATGCGTCCGATCGGTAGCGGATCAAGGAACGACTGAATCCGATCGGGCTCGACGACGACCAGCCCATCCGGTTTCTCCAGATCACTGGCCAGTTTCGCCAGAAATTTGTTGGGTGCGACGCCGACCGATGCGACCAGTTGCAACCGGTTGCGAATCAGTTTCTTAATCGACTTCGCAATATCGACAGGCGAACCGAAGAGAGTCGTGCTGCCCGACACATCCAGGAACGCCTCGTCCAGAGCAAGCGGTTCGACCAGCGGAGTGAACTGGCCGAAGACCTCGTGAATCTGCTCGGATATCGCCGCATAGTGCTCCATCCGAGGCCGAAGAAAAATCGCCGTAGGGCACAGTCGTCGTGCGGCAGCGGCCGGCTGCGCCGAGTGCACACCGAATGCGCGAGCTTCGTAGCTGGCCGCCGCCACCACGCCACGACCGTCCGGCGTGCCACCGACGATCACCGGGCGCCCGGCCAGCTCAGGCTGGTCCCGCTGTTCGACCGACGCGTAAAACGCATCCATATCCACATGCAGAATCATCGGTGCCTGCCGCGTGGAGATTGCTTTCCAGAGAATCGCAGGTCGAACTCCTGTTGCCGGATTCGTTCCGACGACTTGCGGATTCATTCCGCCGACTTGCGAAGACCGTTTCCCGCTGCCCCGTCATTGCGTCGTGAACTTCAATCGAGTGGTCGTCAAGTATTCCTTGCCCGGTCTCAGGATAGTGGACGGAAAACCTGGCTGGTTGGGGCTGTCGGGATAGTGCTGAGTTTCCAAACAGAAACCCCCTCGCCGGTCGTAGTGCTTTCCGGCTTTGCCCTTGAGTCGACCGTCCAAGAAGTTCCCGCAATAGAACTGGACCCCCGGCTCGGTCGTAAAGACCTCCAGTACCCGTCCGCTCCGGGGCTCCACCACTCGCGCAGCCAGCGTCTCAGCGTTCGGTTGACCACTCTTGTCGAGCACAAAGTTGTGGTCGTAACCGAGTCCGAATTTGAGCTGCTCGTTCTCTTGGGTCAGGTCACGCCCGATGGGTTTGGCTTTTCTGAAATCGAACGGTGTACCGGCCACATCGGCCAGTTCTCCCGTGGGAATCAGGCCATCGTCAATCGGAGTGTATTTCTTGGCATTGATCATCAGTTGATGATCCAGAATCGTCCCGTTTCCTTCTCCCTTGAGGTTGTAGTAGGTGTGTTGCGTCAGATTGACGGGCGTTGCCTTGTCCGTGGTGGCATGGTACTGGACAACAATTTCGTTTGCATCGGTCAACCTGTAAGTTACTTGTACCTGGAGGTTGCCGGGATAGCCTTCTTCCATATCCTTGGCCAGGTATTTCAGTTCCAGTCCGGACCAGTGATCGCCGACGATCGGCCTGGCATCCCAGACCACCTTATCGAAGCCGATAATCCCTCCGTGCAGGTGATTCTCGTTGTTATTCTTAGCCAGAGCGTAGCTGATGTTGCCGATCGTAAACTGTCCCTTGGCAATGCGATTGCCGTATCGTCCCACAACCGCGCCGAAATAGGGTTTGTCGACCGCATTGATGTAGTCTTCAACTCGATTATATCCCAATGCCACATCGCTCAGTTGTCCGTGTTTGTCGGGTACAATAATCGACGTAATAATCGCGCCGTAATTCGTGACCTTGATGGTCATCCCCGATTGATTGGTGAGCGTGAACAGCTTGATCGAGTCAAAATCCTCGATCGTGATTCTTGCCGCCACGGGCCGAGCGTTCAGCAAGACGAGCGTTCCGAGTGTGATGAGGGTACCAACAACGAGTCGGGTTTTCATGGGGTCGCTCCAAGTGAGGCTGGACGATTGGCCGGCGCGGCCAAAAAGCATTGACCGGCCCGGCCCTTTGAGAGACGCAGCATAACCAAAATAGCGCCTGAATCCAAGTCTCGCGCTAAAGGGCAAAGGGGTCAGGAGTCAATTGCCGGACCGGCCCGTAGGGTGCTTCGCACAATTGACTCCTGACCCCTTTACCTCCGTCGTCT
>CAYNDU010000530.1:0-4441 GCA_964395615.1 uncultured Pirellulaceae bacterium
GGAGCAGTACCCCTGGCTGGCCCGGTTTCTCTGTCCGACACGCCCTTTCTTTCTCTTGTTCTGCTACAACGAGCCTCACGAGCCGATCGCTGCTGCGCCCCGTTTCACTCGGCTCTATCCCGATCGCGGACCGCGGAGCCCATTTGATCCGAGTGTTTCGTCGCTTGCGGCGCACCACGGGAGCATATCGCAAATGGACGACGCGTTTGGCCGGCTGATGCGACACCTCGACCTGCGTCAACTAAGCGATTCGACGCTTGTCGTGTTTACCAGTGACAACGGTCCGGCAGTTACACGCTGGCACCCACACGGATCGGCAGGACCATTACGCGACAAGAAAGGCTCTCTGTACGAGGGCGGTGTTCGAGTGCCCGGTTTGATCCGCTGGCCCAGCCATATCCAGGCCGGGACGACGAGCAACCAGCCGGTAAGTGGCGTCGACATTCTTCCCACTTTGTGCGAATTGGCTGACGTCGCGCCACCGACGGACAGAACGCTTGACGGGTGCAGCATCGTTCCTCTTTTTTCCGGCCGGTCGCTCGATCGCGAGGCACCCCTGTACTGGCAATTCAACGTGGCCAGCAGTCGAGCTAAAGTGTCGATTCGGAGCGGACCCTGGAAGCTGATGGCTGGACTCACCGGCCCGGCGATCAAGCCGTACGGCGATCTACGACCGGCAGACCAGGCGGCTCTTAAGACGGCCCGACTGAAGGGTTTCGAACTCTATCATCTGACGAAGGACGTGGCCGAGACCGAGGACCTGAGCGAAATGGAACCTGCACGATTGGCCGACTTGCAATTGCGAATGAAGACGATTTACGAGTCCGTGCAAGCGGAAAGCCCCACCTGGCCGGCCTGGACATTTCCCGGTATCGAGGGAAAACGCATTCGTGCATTACGAGATGCGCTGCGTGAAGCGGCCCCTGCGAAATAGAGGCCTTCTGCATCGACGCCCCGCGAGATCCGCGGGAACGTGACATTCCCGCGGTCGATTTGAAAGATAGATATGATTCGTTGTATTTCACTTGATGGCAGCAACGGTCGGCCATTGCCCGCAGGATGCGGCCGAGCGTTGGAGTTGATGTTCGTGATCTGCGTGACCTCAGTGTGGATGTCCACACTTGCTCTGAGTGACGATTGGCCGACCTTTGCGCATGACCGACGACGAACATCGACCACGGCCGAGCACCTCGACATGCCGCTGGTTGAATACTGGAGCTACCGGCACGGCCTGGCACCGTCTCCCGCCTGGCCACCTCCCGCGAGACAGGACTTCTGGAACAGGAAGCACGACCTGAGATCGCGACTGGATTTTGATCATGCGTACCACGCAGTGGCTGCAGACGGCCGCGTGTTTATTGGAACGTCGAGTGATGACCGGGTAATCTGTCTGGACATTTCTGACGGCCGAGTTCGTTGGTCATTCACGTCGGAAGGGCCGGTACGCATGGCGCCGTCCGTCGCGAACGGGCGAGTAGTTTTCGGGTCGGACGACGGGTTCATCTACTGTTTGTCCCACGACCGAGGAGAATTGATCTGGAAACGCCGCATTGGGCCGGACGAGCGACTCTGTCTCGGGAACGGCCGCCTGATTTCGCGCTGGCCGATCCGGAGTGGAACGGTAATCGAGGAAGACCGGATCATCACCGCGGCCGGCCTGTTTCCATCGAGCGAAGGTGTTTTTCTGGCAAATCTGGACCTGACTACCGGCGACACGGTATGGAACCGGCCCATCAAACAATCGGCGCAAGGCTACGTGCTGCTCACCGATCAACAGATCGTACTGCCTTCGGGGCGAACGGGTCCGACCGTCTATGATCGACAGTCGGGTCATCCCGATAGCGATCTTCCCAGTCCCGGTGGCGTTTATGCCGTGGTCGATCAGGGGTTGGCGGTGGCCGGTGCCGGCGATTTGGGCGAGTTGGCCATTGCCGACAACCAGAGCGGCGAACAGCTATTGCGCGTCAACGGAATCCATTTGATACCTACGTCGGACCGACTGATTATTCACACGGGCAACCACCTCGAGTCGCTTGACCGGGCTCGATTCATGCCGCTGGCTCGGAAGTATGCCGAGGCCAATCGCCGGCTGGCCGAGGCGAATGAACAGAAAGGGGCGAAGGCCAAGATCGAGCAGGTGAAGTGGAAGGCGGAACTGCATCGCGTGAAAACAGAAATGGCCGGATGTCGGCAATGGCAACAGCCGTGCGATCAGACGGAATCGCTGGTGCTCGCCGGCAACCAGTTGTTGGCCGGCGGAACGAACGAGGTGGTGGCCTATTTCTTGGAAAGCGGCCGGCGACGCTGGCGAGGGTCGGTGAAGGGCCGCGCCTTGGGGCTGGCCGTGGCCGACGGGCGACTGCTTGTGAGCACGGACGAGGGATCCGTGGTCTGTTTTGGCGCGGGCAAAGACCAAGAAACGGGCGACGGCGGGCGGTCAAACGAAGCACCCGGTCTTCAACGTCCTCGTCGAGATAGAGAGACCAACTTCGAGCACACCGGAGTGGGCATGGGGCCGCACTCGAAGGACCGCTTTTTGCAAGGCACCGCGCCGCTGGACTCTCGAGAGAGTCGGGCGTGGGCCGATCGGTTGACTTCCCGAATTGACGTTGACCGAGGGTTTGCTTTGGTGACCGGTCGGCGTGGAATGGCGATCGCGCTGGCGCTGGCGCGCGGCACGCACTTGCGAGTCATTATTCTCGAGTCGGACCGCCAGCGCATCGATGCTCTGCGAGCAGTCCTCGATCAGCGATCACTTTATGGCAGTCGAATTGTCGTGCGACACGCGACCGATTCGTTCGACGAGCTACCGACGTGGTTCGCCAACCTGATCTTCATCGATCAAAGCACGCCGACCCTAGCCGGTTTGCAGGCGTACTATCGGCTGTTGCGACCGCACGGCGGGACAATGTTCGTTTCGCCACGTTCGTCGTCATGGCTGAAATCGGTGAAGGCCGAATCGATGATCACCCAGCTGACCGACCTGAAGATCGCGGAAACGAAGATCGGCAAGGAGTCGTGGTTGGTGGGTCGACGCGGTGCCTTGGCGGGAGAGGGCGAATGGACACACGGTTTAGCCGACCCGGCCAACACGGCTTGCTCACAGGACCAGTGGGTCCAGGGCCCGGTACACATACAGTGGTTTGGAGAGCCGGGCCCGCGTTCGATGGCCGACCGACATCATCGCGGCGTTCCGCCCCTTTACCAACAGGGTCGGTTGTTCGTGCCCGGGGTCGACCGAATTTTCGCGGTGGATGCCTACAATGGGTCGACGATCTGGGAACGCTCGGTCCCCGACTCCGTTCGTCTGGGCGTGTTTCTCGACGCCAGCAACATGGCGGTCGACAACGATCGGTTGTACGTTGCCGGCCGGAAAGCCTTGCATGTTCTTTCCGTCGAAACGGGGCATGAGGAGCACCTTTGGCCGCTCCCGGTCGGTGACGATCAACGCCACTACGAGTGGGGCTATCTCGCTCACGTCGGTGGCCGACTATTGGGGAGCGGCTGCCGCGCAGGCGCCGGTTATCGCTCGCAGAGTCGCGACGCAGATGCGGCGCTCTGGTACGACCACATGGCCATTGTCACGAGTGATTTTCTGTTCGCGCTGGATGCTGACCGGGGCGAGCGGGAATGGGAATACCGAGGTGGGCGCGTCTTGAACACGACGCTCACTGCCGGACGAGATCGACTCTTTTTTGTGGAAGTTCAACTGCCCGAGTCGGGCGAGCCGGGCGCCCCGGCGGTCCGCTCCGGCCAACTGACAATGGCCCAGTTGCGCACGTTCCCGGCTCGTGTGGTCGCGTTGGACAGCGATCTCGGGACAGTGGTCTGGCATCGTGACGTGTCGCTGGCGGGATATGACGTGCTGACCTACTTGAATCTGGCCGGTGACAAGTTGTTGTTAAGCGGCAATCAATACCGTCGAGGGCACTTGTGGTATTCGTTGGAGGCATTAGATGCCGACGGCGGCGAAACCGTATGGAAAGTAGAACACGATACGGGCTACACGCCTGGCGGTGGGCACGGCGAGCAAAATCGGCATCCGACAATCGTTGGAGACACGGTCATCATTTATCCGGTCGCCTATGACCTGCAGACCGGTCAGCGCCGGGAAGGCTGGAATTTCGATCGACTGGGCCACGGCTGCGGGAATATCTCGGCCTCTGCCCAGGCGATCTTTTGGCGAGGTGCCAATCCCTGGCGGTGGGATTTTGCCGGCAGCGAGCGTCCCGCGCCCGTGAATCGTGTAACTCGGCCCGGTTGCTTCATCAACATAATCCCGGCGGGCGGGATGTTATTGATCCCCGAGGCAAGTTCGGGATGCACGTGCGCTTATCCGCTGCAGACCTCGCTCGGCTACCTTCCCGATCGAACGGCTAAATAACATTGTAACCGTTCACGGCCTTGGCCGAGAACGGATACAACGGAGGATACAGGCAAT
>CAYNDU010000531.1:0-4435 GCA_964395615.1 uncultured Pirellulaceae bacterium
CGCCACTCAGAAGTCGCTCATCTGCATCGGGTGCTGGGGCGTGGGCGCGCTGGTCTACACGGTGCTGCTGCGGGTGGCGGTGCCGGTAGAGGCGGGTCGGCTGCGGCACCAAAGCGCCGCGCCCGACGTGAGCCCGGATCCGGCATGATTTCGCGCGCGGTCAGCCCGGTCGCCCCGGTCGCCGTCCCGTGTTCACCCGAGTCAGTGCAGCGGCCCTTGCAGGGTCCCGATTCCAGATCAAAACGCCAGCCGCCGTCGGGCCATTGGTGGGCGGCCAGCCAGGCCAGGCCCAAGGCTACGGCGTCTTCGCTTTGGGGAGTTCCCCCGCCACTGGCAACCAATTCACCTCGTTTGGCTCCACTGCGACCCTGGAATCCGCCTCCATGCGGTGCCAGCATCGGCAACATCAAGTGTCCCGGCGACTCGACAACCGGCCCCGGCCCGCGTGCTTTCGGGACATTGAGTGACATTATATTGTCAATATTCAGGCTCGGCAGTTCGATGGATTCCGCTCCGGTAACTCCCGTATCGTTGGTCGGCGACGAGACAGCCTGGGCCATCAGCACCCCAGGCTGCGTTGGCTTGACCACCGGAAGCCCGTCGTCCGAGGGACTGGTGATTTGCAGAGTCGGTGAAGGCCCGCCGTTCAGGTTTCCGAACCACAGTGACAGCAGAATGAGCAAGGCCATGTGCACTGCCAGGCTGATCAAGAACCCGGCAGCGTCGCGAGTCGTCACCAGGCGACTGGAAGCGGGAGGATCCGTCGCGCGCGGCAAGTCGGATTCCGCAATCACCGAGCGGCGAGCCCGTCGCCCGAGCGTTTTCCGGCCGTCGGCCGACGGGGTCGCCGGGTGAGCATCTCTCACCGGTGGCTTGGCCATCGGCGGCGAGTGGGGCGATTGGTTCACGTTCAGCCTGCCTGGGTGTTTGCCACGCGCGGTTGACGCGTATCGAAACGGTCGTTTCCGTAGGGCCGATCGAACGTATCAGAAAGTACATGGCCGCCGGACCCGATCAAGAATAGCCCCCAAATCGGGCACCGACCGGTGGAAATCCGCCGTCATGACCGGTTAGAGCGGAAAATCTTCTTCTGCGGCCTGCGTGCCGTAGATGGGCATGTGCCGGTAATAGACTTCCAGAATCATCGCCGCCATGGACGTACAGTAGAGTCGGCCCCCGCGATCGGCATGTCCCGACTTGGAAAGAAACCAGCTGCCGGTGGCGTGCCCCTTCTTCTCCTGTGTCTTGACCAGTCGATCGCGCATCTGGACATTCCAGGCGTCCCACTGCTCACCCCCGTAGTGGCGCATGACCTGTGAGGCGTAGTAGTTGTAATACATGTTGTTGCTCGGCCCCATCCGCGCGAGCGTCGCAACGCCCCGCTGCAACGCCGGCTCTTCATGGTCCCACCCAAGGTACATACGGCACAACAGGCCGACGGCCGTCGTCGCTTGCCCTTTGCCGGGCACCGTGTAGCCGTAACTGGCACCGCTGTTGTCCTGCACAAAATTCAGAAACTTGGTGGCACCCCGAATCGTAGCCGGTGGCACTCGCAGGTAGGCCATGTGCCCGCTCTTGAGCGCCATCAACTGCCAGCCAACAACCGACGTGTCGCCCGCCTGCCGAGGTGCATAGCGCCAGCCGCCGCCAACGGGATCCTGGGCATAGACGATGTAATTCAGCGACAACTGGGCCGGCTGCATCAGCCCGTGATCGTTGGTCATGGCATAGGCTTCGCAAAGCGTTATCGAAGCCAGCCCGTGCGAATACATGCGCCCACCCTTGTCGGTAAGATCTCCCATCCCGGTCCGGACTTTCATGTTGCGAATGAGATAGGCCAGACCGGCTTCGACCGTTTTCTTGTACTTGCCTTCCTTGTGCGTTTGACCTGCTCCGAGAAACGGCAGCAGCGCCATCGACGTGGCCCCGTTGCGCGACGGAGGAATCAAACCCGGGTGAGTGCAACGCCCCTTGCACGGACCCTTCTGGTGATCAAAATCCCAGCCTCCATCCCGCTGCTGGTGCTCGGCCAACCACTGAAGCGCCGCAGCCACTGCCGCCTCGCTCCCCTTTGTCCCTCCATATTTCTTCAACATGTCGGCCTTGCCCTGAGCCGTGCGCACGCCCTTGAGCCCCACTCCGGTGCCCCCACCCATTCGGTTCATCAAGTCGTCGCGCGGTGCAAAGTCGTCACCGAACAGGTCAACCTTGAACTTCTCCGGGGCAGGGTCGACTTCGGCCAACGACATGTCGGGAACGACCTCGGGAGCCTCGGCCGGGTTGTCCGGAATCTCGGCCGCGTTCGCCTCAAACGCCTCCACATCCACGGGATCAATCACGTCCAGCTTTTCCTCTTCCACGTTGACCATCTCTTCCGGATTGGCCACCGCCGTGATTCGTTGGTCGGCGTCCTTTTCGGGCAACGTGATGATCGCCAGTATCATCAACAGCGCCGCGTGAACCAGCATGCTCACCAGCCAGCTCGGCACTGCGTTAAACAAGAGAAACCGGTGATGCAAAGCACGCATCAACGTCCGTTCGTCATCCTGCTGCTCCGACTCGTCCGGGTCACCAGGCGACCCGCCCGTTGCGGCTTGCCGACCGAGCTCTACCGGCTTACCCGTCTCTCGGTCCGGCTTGCCCTTCGAACGGCCTTTCCTGGCCTTCGATGGCCCCTCCTGTGCGCTGCCGGCTCGTGCCTTGCCACCGGTCCGTTCGGCCGTCTCTTTCGTCGACGTTGCCGAACGCCCGTTCTTCCCGTTCGACGGACGGGCAGAACGCGGCTCCCCAGACGGCCGCTTGCGGTCCGAACGACCCGAGCGTCCCTTCGATGCAGGCTGCTTCGATTCGGGCTGCTTCGATTCAGTCGGCGTGGATTCAGTCGGCGTGGATTCGGTCGGCGTGGATTCGGTCGGCCCCGAGCCAGTCGATTTCAAGCCGGGCGATTTCGAGCCGGGCGATTTCGTTTCCGGTGGCTGCGAATGGGTGGTCGGCTTGGATTCTTTGCCTTGCGACGAGGCGTCGTCGATGGGAGAATCCGCCTTCTTGCGACCAGTTACTTGCGAGTCACTCGCCATTGGCCACCACTCCGACACGAGATGAAAATCGATTAGAAACCGGAAAGGTCGATCGGCGCGATCCGCCGAGCAAGCTTATAACGTAACCCTTTTCTCGAGTGACGCAAGCGATCCGGTGGGCCGCAGACCTGACTCTATTCTGCTCGAAATCGACCTTTTTCGCAAATCGGACCGATCGGTTCTTGCCTTGCGAACGATCGCGATCGGCTCCAGGCGTCGCCAACGAACCCTGATTTCCTCGACGATCACTCGTCCTTCGGCCACTTATGGCGATGATTCCAATGCTCGCGAGCCGAGTCGTCGCCAAAAACAATCCCCCCGAAGTCACCAGAAAATGACGTGATCGGCTCTGGGCGAACCGGGGGTCCGTACACTACAATCGGACTTTCCCCGGGTCGGCCGGACGACGGCGACGAGCCGGGTAGATGGCGAGAACCGGCACACAAGGCGGGCGTTTTCGAGGTGATCGATTATGGCGAAGAGCGGCAGAAGCAAGAAAAAAGCAGAGACCGTGTTTCTGGTCTGTGATGAAACGGGCGACTACAACTATGCCATCCGCCGAAAGCCGGGTGGCGAAAAGCTCAAGCTCAAAAAGTACTCCCCTCGGCTGCGCAGGCACACGCCTCACACCGAAAAGAAGAAGTAGTCCGGCCGCACCATAAAGGACGTGATGGAGAAACGCTGGCGATTTCCGCAGCACGATTCGGGCGGCGTGGTCGATCTCGAACGCCAGGCTGGAATCAGCCCGGTCGTGGCCCAACTGTTGCTCGCTCGCGGCGTCTCAGATCCGGCTCAAATACAGACCTTTCTCAATCCGAAACTCACCGGTCTGCGCGATCCCGAACAATTGCCCGGCGTTCGCTCGGCTGCCGATCGAGTGCACGCGGCGATCCAGGCCCAACGCCGTATCGTCATCTACGGTGATTATGATGCGGACGGTATCACCGGCACCGCACTCCTCTACCGCTGCCTTCGGTTGCTCGGCGCCAACGTCGGATACTATGTGCCTAACCGGTTGGACGAAGGATACGGCCTGAACGATCAGGCGCTCCGAACGCTGGCCGAACGGGAAACGAACCTGGTCATTACGGTCGACTGCGGGATCGGTAGTGTGGCCGAGGCCGAGACCGCCCGGCAACTCGGTCTGGAACTTATCGTCACCGACCACCATCAGCTGAGTGACACGTTGCCGGCAGCGGCCGAGTTGGTCCACCCGGCACTGCCAGGCCAGCTCTATCCATTCACGGGACTTTGCGGAGTGGGCGTTGCGTTCAAGTTGGCCTGGGCCATTTGCCAGCGGGCCAGCAACGCCGCTCGCGTGAGCCCGCCGATGCGCGAGTCTCTGGTAGACTAAGCCG